>NZ_JAJSOZ010000006.1:0-287078 GCF_021282335.1 Bacillus sp. G16
ATATTAACGGATATTTTTTAAAGTACAATAAAAAATATTAAATTTTTATAACATTTTTTTGAATACAGTATTATTTCTTTAGTTTTGGTTTCTTTCTTCATCAAATTTTTGAACATAAAGTGATAAAAGTATCATTTCGATTCGGGTCTTACACACTAATTTTTCAATTGTGCTAATTTGCTGTTGCGCGTAATCTTTCTATTTGTTGGAAGATGCGACCAGAATATTATTGAAGACATAAAAAAACCTGTTTTCCTTGGAAAACAGGTCTGACGCTATGATTGATTTGCCAAGATGACAGCGATTTGATCCTCGATATCTTTTCCATCCTCGTCATCAATCAATCCGTTCAAAAGAATAGAAAAAACAAGGGTTTTTCCGCTCTTGGTTTCTGCGTACCCGGATAAAGAGCTGACTGTGCTTAACGATCCGGTTTTTGCCCTTACCTTTCCTTGTGCAGGAGTGTCTTTCATCCGGTTCCTCAGTGTTCCGCCTATCATCCTGTCACTATTGCCCGCAACCGGCAGAGAATTTAGATAAGCTGAGAACCATTTCTCATCTTGAATGTCATATAACAGCTGTGAGATTTGATCTGAGGATACAGCATTAATATGGGAGACACCTGATCCGTCTCTTAAGACAAGTGATTTGGGATCAACACCAAATTCCGGAAGCGCATTGTTTAATACTTCAAGTCCCTTTTCCCAGCTTCCTTCTTCTTTTTTCACTTTCCCCATCTCTTTTACGAGCACTTCGGCATGTCCGTTATTGCTTAATTTCATAAACGGCACAAATAGTTTTGACAGAGGCATTGAGCGATGAGAGATTAACACGTCTGAAGAATCGGGCGCAGCGCCTGTCTTGACGTGCCCTTTTACAGTAATTCCTTGTTTTTTTAGTGCCTGCTTAAATAAATCCAAAGCGTATCCAGCAGGCTCCCAGACAGCAATCCATTCCTTTGTCTTGCTTGCGTCAACCGGTACGCTCCCTTCAATTGTGATCGTGTTTGTTCCATGCTCTCTTTCGATCGTGAGGTCTTTCTTTTGGCCAGCCGCAGTCGTTTTGGCATCGTTCTTAACCGTTACATAATCCGTCTTCGGAGATACAGAAACGGCAGGCTTTTCCCCCTCTTTTTTACCCGGGGTGACCTCTACAATCACAGTGCCTGCATCATAATCTTCATTCGGAGACGCTGTTAAAGCGGAGATTTGCGCGCCGTAATATGTGTATTCATCACTCCACGGCATATCAGGCGATAATCGGATGTCATCATACCACGTATCATCACCGATCAGATTGCCTTTGATCTCTTTCACGCCGGATTGTTTCAATTTCTCAGCCATTTCTTCAAAATCAGATGGTAAAAGTGTCGGATCTCCTTTCCCTATCAAATAAAGGTTTCCATTCAGCTTTTTCCCTTTAAATTTGCCGTCCGTCCGGACCTCGGTTGTAAAGGAATAGTCCTCGCCAAGAACAGAAAGTGATGAGGCCGCTGTCAAAAGTTTTAATGAAGAGGCGGGCCTCATTCGGATCTCTCCTGAATGCTCATATAGAACAGCGCCTGTTTCCGCAGAACGAACGGTGATGCCGGCCATTGCGCCTTCGAGTGCAGGATGATCAGCTAAAATCTTATCGATCTGCCCGGCAAGTGCACCTTGTTTTTCAGCCGCTTGCGCAGCCTGATGCATATAAGGTACCGAAGCAACGACGAAAAGCAGCAAAACAGCAACATAAAGCTTTATGCTTTTTTTCATTTTTTTACCCCGCCTCTCTGCGCTCCATCATTAACTATTGATGATTCAGTTCAATGGTGATACTGCTTTTGGCTGTCGTTTCTTCTCCCGGCTCCAGCACTTTTACACCAGTGAGTGATGGAGACACATCAAGATTCACAGCGTTTGTCACCCATGTGTAAGGTTCAGGGCATAAATATCCCTGCTTTCCGTCCGCGTTGTATACAACCCAATGTTTAAATTGTTCATCTGCCTTATAAATAATGCTTATATGTGCATGCTGATGATAAATGACTGCCTGATTTTCTCCGCCCCTTTTCTGATAAGAAGATAAAAAGACATCATCCAGCTGCTGGCTGCGTAAATCCATCCCTTCATGCAAGGCTTCTTTATTCGGTACATCCATCAGTTTCCCGGTCGGCAGCAGGCGCTCATCCAACTCCCATTGCTGATCTGCTGTCAGGGAGAATAACGAGCTTTCTTCTGGAAATACAAATGTAGTATGATAGCCGATTCCCCAAGGAAACGCTTCCTTTCCTTTGTTCATGACCGTCGCATGTTTAAATAGAGTATTCCCCTTTAGCGTGTATGTCATCCGAACGACGGCATGATGCGGAAATTGCTTATACACATGGGGAAGCTCTGAAAGGTCAATTTCAGTTTCAACGATCACTTCTTCATCAGTTTGCTTCATGGTCACTACGTTCCATTTTTCCTGATAAAGAAACCCATGAAGATGGTTGTGTTTATCCTTTTCATTGATATCAAAATGATATGTTCTGCCCCGGAAACTGAATGTACCGTCACTTATCCGGTTAGGCGGAAACAGGATCGGAATGCCATACAATGTTGGTGTATCATGAAAGCTTTCTGCTGTTTCCGGTTCACGCAAAAGCTGAAGCTGTGTCGTTTTGTCCACAAGAGAAATGACGTTGCTCCCCCACTCGGGAACGACAATCATTTCTATATGTTCGTTGCCTGCTTTGATGGCAGGTGTTCCTAAATACGTAATCTTCTCAATATCGTTTGCCATGTGTACTCAACCTCTCCTTGATTCATTGCTTGTATAAGAATTCAATGTAATGTGCCATATTTCCTCCATTTATGTTTTCTCTTTATCAAACAAAAAACACCGTTCAAATGTTGAACGGTGTGATTCGGGATGCTATTGGATGAGACGTGTAATCTGTTTCTTTTTCCAAACGAATTGATAATACCCATAAATCAACAGCAAGCTGACGGCAAACGCAGCCGGATAGCCAACCCAGACGCCGAGTATTTCAAGATTTGTGTAGTGGGAAAGTACGAACGCGACAGGCACCTCTACTCCCCAGATGGCAAAAATACTGATAACGGTCGGCCATAAAACCGTTCCGCTTGCCCGCATCGTCGCAGAAATAATTTGGGCATTTCCAAAGAGTAAGTAACTCCACAATGTAATCATCAAGAGACGGTGCGCAATGTAAAGCGTCTCTTGTTCGGTTAAAAATAATCCTAAAATCTGATGTGAAAAAACATAGATCAGAATGATCAGCACACCGCCAATGATATAATTCAGCCAAATCCCGACACGAATTACCTGTTTTAGGCGGCCAAACTCGTTCGCTCCGATCGATTGCGCGGCGAATATAGACACCGCAATACCAAGGCTGACGGCCGGCATCTGCACATAGCTGGCTACCTGGTTGACCACGCCGTATGCAGCTGTCGCATTAGAGCCATAATGGTTGACGAATGAAATAACCGCTATCTCTGATAATGAGACGAGAATCATATTGATGCTTGATGGAATCCCGAGGCGCAGCAGGAGAGCCAGAAGTTCTTTATCCATTTTCAAATAACGGCGCACTGTTTTATCAAATTGCAGCGGATGGTTCCGTTTTCGCAAATACACCATTAACACAATAAAAGTCGCAATCGTGGAAATAACGGTTGCATATGCGGAGCCGTATATGCCCAGTTTCGGAAAACCGAACATGCCAAGGATCAAGACAGGCAAAAGCGCTATGTTAATGACCGTGCTCACAATCAGCGTATAAAAAGGTGTCTTAGAATCCCCTGTTCCGCGCAAAAATGTTGTATAAGCGAAATATAAAAACATAAACGGCATCGCGTAAAATAAAATACGTGCATAGCTGGCGCTGACATGAATTACATTTTCAGGCGTGCCCATTAAACGAAGAATATCCAAGGTGAAAATACTGCCGATGACGGCTAACACAACTCCTAATAAAAACGTAAACGTGAGCGTCGTCCCGACAACAGCCTTTAACCGTTCCTCATTTTTCGCCCCGTAGGCTTGTCCGATCAGGATCGAGCTTCCTGAACCGATCCCAATTGTAAATGAGATTAAAAGAAAAAATAACGGGAAAAAGGATGATACAGCTGCAACCGCATCAACACCAAGCCATCTGCCTACAGCCATCATCCCGACTAGCTGGCCGACTGATTGCAGCACATTGCTTAGCAGAAGCGGAACTAAAAAGAGTGACATAGACCGCCAGACAGATGGATTGCTTTTCTTCTGAGTTACAAGTTGTTCTTGTGATGTTTCCATATTGAAAGCTCCTTTATTTGAATTCGTTTGTAAACATGACCCTATTCTTTTGACAAAAACAGGATATGTAACATGTTATTATTCATCACTGTACATATGAAACCCTTCCCGATTCTTCTAATTTTACACATCTTTTTAGCTTATGAAGAATAAACTAGCAAGTAACAGCCTATTTTCTTGTGAGTAAAAGAATAAAAAATAATTTATGCAAAAGTATTGTAATCTATCCGTAATTATTGTAACATTTGTAACATAAGAGAAAGAGATTTTGAAGGAGTGAACTACAATGAAAAAATGTTTTCTATTTCTAACAACTATTGCACTTATTCTGTCATTAAGCACAAATGCATTTGCGAAAAATACTTCAGGTGATTTATCACAAAAACAAGCACTGCAGCTGGCGTTATCAGCAAGAGAGCACTTTTGGAACACAATGAGCGGCCACAATCCAAAAGCGAAAAAAGCAGTTTGCCCATCAGGCACATTTGAGTATCAAAATCTTCAATACGTGTACATGTGCAGTGACCTAGGCACTAAAGCAAAAGCAGTGAATTACTTAACTCCTATTTTCACAAAAACAGCAATCGAAAAAGGCTTTAAAGACTATCACTTCACTGTTTCAAAAGGAAAACTAGCCGTGCCAATCGGCGACGGTGACAACCTTTTAAATTGGAAAAAATCAACTGCTAAACTGATCTCTAAAAAAGGCGGCACAGTCACATACGAATTTACCGTTCCTACTTTAGACGGATCACCTGCAGCGAAACGGAAAGTGACATTTGTAAAAGAAAATAAAAAATGGAAAGTCAATCAATTTGACGCAGTTATATAAGAAAAAACGCCCTGCATAAGCGGGCGTTTTTTTTATTTGGCATAAAGAAAGACAACAGGCCAAAAGCCCATTGTCATTTTGTCATATAACGCTCTAGGAGAGATTCGAACTCCCGACCTGCAGTTTAGGAAACTGCTGCACTATCCGCTGTGCTACTAGAGCTTTTGGTATTTATATAGTAGCTCTGATGATGAATATTTTCAAGCGGTTTGTATTAAAGTCCTCCAAAAACCTTATACGCGGCCCTTGTCGTATCTTCATCAATACCGATATACCGCATTGTAATCGAGGGTGATGAATGATTCAGTATTCTCTGCAGCTCGGCAATGTCTTTTGTCCGCTGATAAAAATGATAGCCGAACGTTTTCCGCAGCGTATGCGTCCCTATCTCCTCAAGTCCGCACGCCGCGGCGGCCTCTCTTAAAATTCTGTAGGCCTGAATGCGGGAAATGGGTTTCCTGGTCCGTACAGATTTAAAAAGATATTCGTTTTCTTTCATGTCTTTCGTATACTCGTATATTTCGTGTTTCAGCGATTCTAAAATCAGAATCTTCCTTTTCTTTTTCGTTTTGCTTTCAGTTGCCCATAAATGATCTTTATTTTTAACGTCCTTCACTTGCAGCGGCAGAATATCAGAAATACGAAGCGCGCTGTTGATGCCGAAAATAAACAGAAAATAATCCCGCTTGTTTTTGTTTAGCAAATACTGTTTTACATCTTGAATTTTTTCTAAACTGCGAATCGGCTGTACAATATGCATCCAAAAACTCCTTAAAAACCGTTATGTAACGTTTTGAGGTCTATGTTACTATTATAGCTAAAAAACGTTGAAAGTCAAAGTGCGGCGGCGTTTATGTAACATAATATACATAGTGTTACATAGGCTGGTGAAAAAGCTTTTCAGAACCTCCTCCCTCTTAAATGAGTTTTAAAGACTCTTATAAAGCTTTTAACCTATTTGATACATATTCCCCTATCTACCATCAAAAAGCCTCTTAGAACAAAATCTGACGCTTCGGTTTTTTCGCTGTTTTTAAAAAGATATACAAAAAAAGACACAATTTGAAATTGTGTCCTAGTCCTCATCCTTTACATCGATATCTTCCGGGATTGGTTCATTTAAGATTTCCTGCACGAGTGTTCTGTAATTCTCCAGCTGTTCGAGATGCGTTTTGAACTGCCCCTTAAAAATTAAAAATTGCTCACCGTCATGAACGGCTCTGATTTTTCCTCCCTGCACCAAACTTTTAATATAATCCTCTGAAAGATTTGTATATTCTGCTGTTTCTTTAATCGTTAAATACATATAGCAGTCCTTTCTTAATCCGTATGCTGATTCTAATATAGCACATGGCTCATAACAATATAATCAATTTCACACAGAAAAGCGGGTGAATGTTCTATATAATATACCATTTGTCACTTGTGAAAACGCTGTAATTTTTTTACGCTAAGATTGTAACATAACAGCTTCATATAGGAGGGAGAACATGAAAAGAACGTGGAACGTCTGTTTAACAGCTCTGCTTAGTGTTCTGTTAGTCGCTGGAAGTGTTCCTTTTCACGCGGAAGCGAAAAAGCCGCCCAAAAGCTATGACGAGTACAAACAAGTAGATGTTGGGAAAGACGGCATGGTTGCTAGCGCACATCCTCTCGCTTCGGAAATCGGTGCTGATGTACTGAAAAAAGGAGGAAATGCCATTGACGCGGCAGTTGCCATTCAATTTGCGCTCAATGTAACAGAGCCGATGATGTCAGGCATTGGCGGCGGCGGCTTTATGATGGTGTATGACGGAAAAACAAAGGATACAACGATCATTGACAGCCGTGAACGCGCTCCAGCAGGTGCAACTCCTGATATGTTTCTCGATGAAGACGGCAAAGCGATTCCTTTCTCTGAACGTGTGACAAAAGGTACTGCCGTCGGTGTTCCAGGTACGCTGAAAGGGCTGGAAGAAGCTCTGGATAAATGGGGAACCCGTTCAATGAAGCAATTAATCACCCCTTCTATTAAACTCGCTGAAAAAGGCTTTCCGATTGATTCGGTGTTGGCGGATGCGATTTCTGATTATCAGGAAAAGCTGTCACGGACTGCTGCAAAAGATGTATTTTTGCCAAATGGCGAGCCGCTTAAAGAAGGCGATACACTGGTTCAAAAGGATTTGGCAAAAACGTTTAAGCTCATTCGCTCAAAAGGCACTGACGCTTTTTATGAAGGAAAATTCGCCAAAGCGCTTTCTGACACTGTACAGGATTTCGGCGGATCAATGACGAAAAAGGATTTAGAAAATTATGACATCACAATCGATGAACCGATTTGGGGAGACTATCAAGGCTATCAAATCGCCACTACTCCTCCTCCAAGCTCTGGCGGTATTTTCTTATTGCAAATGCTGGAAATACTTGATGATTTTAACCTTTCACAATACGATGTCCGCTCATGGGAAAAATATCAACTGCTTGCTGAAACGATGCATTTGTCTTATGCCGACCGTGCGTCTTATGCAGGTGATCCCGAATTTGTAAACGTTCCTCTCAAAGGCCTGCTTCACCCCGATTATATTAAAGAACGCCAGCAATTAATTAACTTAGATCAAGTCAATAAAAAACCGAAAGCCGGTGATCCTTGGAAATACCAAGAAGGATCGGCAAACTATAAGCAAGTCGAACAGCCGAAAGACAAAGTAGAAGGCCAAACAACCCACTTTACAGTTGCCGACCGCTGGGGAAATGTTGTTTCCTATACGACGACAATTGAACAGCTATTCGGAACGGGTATTATGGTCCCTGATTACGGCGTCATTTTAAACAATGAACTAACAGATTTTGATGCGGTTCCAGGCGGAGCCAACGAAGTACAGCCAAACAAACGGCCTTTAAGCAGCATGACCCCGACCATTTTATTTAAGGATGACAAGCCTGTCCTCACCGTCGGATCTCCTGGCGGGGCCACCATTATTTCGTCCGTTTTGCAAACCATTCTCTATCACATCGAATATGGCATGGAATTAAAAGCAGCTGTTGAAGAGCCGAGAATTTACACAAACAGCATGAGCTCTTACCGCTATGAAGACGGAGTTCCTGAAGATGTTCTCAGTAAACTAAACGGCATGGGCCACAAATTCGGCAAAAGCCCGGTGGATATCGGAAACGTACAAAGCATTTCTATCGACCATGAAAACGGCACTTTTAAAGGCGTAGCTGATTCAAGTAGAAACGGCGCGGCGATCGGCATTAATTTAAAACGGAAATAAAAGGAAAAAACTGTACTCGCTTCAATTGAGTACAGTTTTTTTGTATGCGACCTTTATATAAGAACGGAAATAACCTCCTCCTGCCTGATAACAATCCGAATGCCTTTAATACGGTTTGGTGATACTCCATATGCCGGCTTTCTTGACAATCGGCTACGTTCTTAGTTCAGCTTATGCAGCGTAACAGTCTTCATCTTTTCATTTCGTTTACCTCATCAATAAATGTCTGAAACGCACTCGTCATAAAAAAGTCTTTTCTGTATATAAATACGATCTCTAAGTCTTGATACGCTGCTGGCAGCTGATGAATATACACATTTGCACCATGGGTAGAGCAGTCAACAGCGGACTTCGGAAGCAGCGCCGTACCCAAACCGGCGGATACTCCTCTTAAAATAGCTTCCAATGTGCCAAACTCTATGATTTTTTGATTTTGAATACCTGCTTCCTTCAGCAATCTCTTGACCCTGGCACGATGAGAACAGCCAGCTCCAAAAAAGAGCATCGGCTGCCGAAGCATGTCTTCTGCCGTCCCCTCCAGTGATGAAATCAAAACCAATTCATCACGGGAAACAGTGATTTGTCTGATATCCATTTGCTCAACCGGTCCGTATACAAAAGCGCCATCAACCTTATAATCAAGAACCTGTTGAATCAAATTGTGTGTATCAGCTGTTTTCACTGATAAATCAACTTCAGGAAAACGCCTGAGGAAGGAGGCCGCATGCTCGGGCAGATGCGTTACCGCTGTTGTTTCCAACGATCCGATCCGCAAAGGCCCTTTCGGATGCTGGCCCATCTGTGCCGATTTTTCAGCTTTGTCCAGCAGTGATAATACTTGCTCTGCGTATTGCAATAGGTTTTCTCCAGCAGCTGTCAGCTTCATCCCGCGATTCGTTCGATGAAAAAGTTTGATCTTCAAATCTTCCTCTAGGTTATGTATTCTGGCTGTCACATTCGATTGAACATAATTCAGCATTTGCGCTGCTTTCGTTATACTTCCTTCACGGGCAACAGCCCGAAAAATCTTCAAATCTCCGCTTTCCACAGGCACTCACCTTCTTGCTATGATTAAAAGTGATATCGGCTATCATATTTGTTCATTTTACTTGATGAAAAGCGCTAAGTAAAATATGTAAAGATATGAAAATACAATTCAATGAGGAGGCAGACAGCATGAAAGCTGTAATTCACAACGGAAAAACCGGACTTCAGGGTTTATCCTTTCAAGACGTTCCATCAAAAAAGCCCGGATACGGAGAGGTAAAAGTCAAATTAAAATCTGCAGGTCTAAACCATCGCGACCTGTTTCTTATGAATAACAAATCTGAACGAGATCCTCATGTGATACTGGGCTCTGACGGCGCCGGTATCATTGAAGAGGTCGGTGAAGGCGTGAAAAACGTTGCTGTTCAAACAGAAGTAATCATTTTCCCGACGTTGAACTGGGATTTGACAGAGAATGTGCCGCCTGTTCCGGAGATTTTGGGCGGCCCTTCTGACGGAACGCTTGCTGAATACGTGATCATCCCTTCACAAAACGCAATCAAAAAACCTTCTTATTTATCCTGGGAAGAAGCAGGCGTTTTGCCTTTATCCGCTTTAACCGCATATCGGGCCCTGTTTACAAAAGCCCAATTGAAAAAAGACGAGCATCTATTGATACCCGGCATCGGCAGCGGTGTTGCAACCTACGCTTTATTCATGGCTAAAGCGATCGGGGCGAAAGTAAGTGTGACCTCTCGCAGTGAGGAGAAAAGAAAAAAAGCGCTGCAATTAGGTGCTGATTACGCATTTGACAGCTACAGCAATTGGGATGAACAGCTGCAGGGAGAAAAGGCTGATGTTGTTCTTGACAGCATAGGCCCCGCCCTCTTTTCGGAATACTTCCGCCATGTTAAACCGAACGGCCGTATTGTCAGCTTTGGGGCAAGCTCAGGTGACGACCTCAGTTTTCCGGTGCGCTCTTTATTCTTTCCTCAGATCAATGTATTGGGAACCTCGATGGGGAGCTGTGAAGAATTTCATGATATGCTCGCTTTCATTGAAAAACATCGACTGCGCCCTGTACTTGACCACACTTATCCTTTAGAAAAAGCGTGTGAGGCATATACCAGAATGCAGGAAGGCAGACAGTTTGGCAACATCGGAATCGTAATGGAATAAAAAAAAGAAACCGGCTGGCAATCAGACCGGTTTCTTTTATATAATAATCCCCTTTATTTACGGAAGAACTGAACTCCCCATCAAATATCGATCCACTTCGCGCGCTACTTCACGGCCTTCATTAATCGCCCATACAATTAAGCTTTGGCCTCTTCTTGCATCCCCTGCGGCAAATACGCCATCGATATTTGTTTGATAATCCCCATATGCTGCGCTGATTTTGTTATTTACAGAATTGACACCGAACTGTTTCAACAGCGGCTGTTCTGTGCCTTCAAAGCCGATAGCAATAAAGACAAGCTGAGCAGGCCATACTTTTTCCGTCCCGGGCAGCTCGCGGAACTCGTACTTTCCGTGCTCATTTTTCACTTTTTCCATTTGGATGGTATGAAGCTCTTTCAGCTTTCCATTTTTATCCGCAACCATTTTTTTTGTTTGAATGGAGTATTCTCGCGGATCTCTTCCGAATTTTGCTTCCGCTTCTTCATACGCATATTCAAGCGTAAAGACGTGCGGCTGTTCAGGCCACTGATTGTCATTCGTGCGGGCCGGTGGAAGTTTCGGGTGTTTGCCGAATTGGTGCACACTTTTAGCTTTTTGTCGCAGAGCAGTAGCCACGCAGTCAGCTCCTGTGTCTCCGCCCCCGATTACGATGACATCTTTTCCTTTTGCATCAATAAACTTCTTGTCTTTAAAGTTAGAATCTAAATAGCTTTTTGTTGCGAGTGTCAGGTAGTCCATCGCGTAATGGACTCCTTTTGAATTGCGTCCTTCAATTAATAGATCCCGTTGTTTTTGTGCGCCTGTGCACAGAATCACAGCATCAAATTGCTCTTTCAGCTCATCAGCTGTAATGTCAACGCCAATTTCTGTGTTCGTGACAAAATCAATTCCTTCTTGCGTCAGCAATTTAACCCGGCGTTCTACAATGCCTTTCTCAAGCTTCATGTTCGGAATGCCGTATGTTAAAAGGCCGCCCGCTCTGTCTGAGCGTTCAAACACAGTGACGGAATGCCCCGCTTGATTCAGCTGGTCAGCACTCGCCAGTCCGGCCGGGCCTGATCCAACGATGGCCACTTTTTTGCCTGTTCGTTTTTTAGGAATCCTAGGCTGAATCCAGCCATTCTCAAATCCTTTGTCGATAATGGTCCGTTCGATATTTTTAATGGATACGGCCGGGTCTGAAATCGCTAATGTACATGATCCTTCACAAGGAGCGGGACATACCCGCCCTGTGAATTCAGGAAAGTTGTTTGTTTTCAAAAGGCGTTCCAATGCTTCTTTCCATCTGCCCCGGTAGACAAGATCATTCCATTCAGGAATTAAGTTGTAAATCGGACAGCCGGATGTAAATCCGTTAATGTCTGCACCGATCTGGCAAAACGGTGTACCGCAATCCATACACCGCGCCCCCTGCCGTTTCGATGCTTCTTCTGAAAAAGGAGCAGAATATTCTTTCCAATCCTTTAAGCGAGTGAGAGGGTCCCGCTCAGCAGGTTTTTCTCGTTTGATCTCCATAAATCCAGTTGGTTTCCCCATGTTCCTCTCCCCTTCCTTACTGTACTACCGCTTGTTTTTGTCCCGATGACGCTGTACTCTGCTTTTGCTTCGTGTTGGCTTCAAATGCGTACATAACAGCTTCTTCATCTGATAAGCCTGCAGCTTTTTGCTCTTCGATGCTTGCGAGCATTTGTTTATAGTTTTTCGGAATGACTTTGATGAATTTTTTCACGCTGTCTTCCCACTGATCAAGCAGGTCTGTAGCTTTTTGGCTGTTTGTATACGCAGCATGTTTTTCAAGCATTGCTTTGATTTTCTGGGTTTCTTTTTCATCCTCTAATGATTCAAATAAAATCATCTCAAGGTTGCATTTGCGTTTAAACGCTTTTACATCTTCGGCCAGTACATAAGCGATTCCGCCGGACATACCTGCCGCGAAGTTTTTGCCTACATCTCCGAGTACGACAACACTTCCGCCAGTCATGTATTCACAGCCGTGGTCGCCAATACCTTCTACAACCACGTTCACACCGCTGTTCCGAACGGCAAAGCGTTCACCCGCACGTCCGTTAATATATGCTTCTCCGCTTGTCGCGCCGTAGAAAGCTACGTTGCCGATAATGACGTTGTCATCTGAAGCGGAATTGAATCCTTCCGGTGACTTGACGATGATTTTTCCGCCAGAAAGCCCTTTTCCGACATAATCATTTGAGTCTCCGTCCAAATAAAGCGTCATCCCTTTAGGAACGAAGGCTCCAAAGCTTTGTCCGGCTGATCCGGTAAACTGCAGCTTGATCGTATCTTCAGGAAGCCCTTCTTCTCCGTAGCGTTTCGAAATTTCACTGCCTGTTATCGTTCCGGCTACACGGTTTGTATTGTTGATTTGAATAGAAACATCCGCTTCTTTTCCAGACTCGATGGCTTCTTGTACGGCCGGGAGAATCGCTGTAATATCAAGTGATTGATCAATCTTATGATTTTGCGGCGATTGGAACGTCCGTACGCCTTCAGGCTGATAAAGAAGTGTAGACAAATCAAGCTGGCTTGCTTTCCAATGCGCCTTCGCCCGTTCACTCACATGAAGTACGTCAGTGCGTCCGATCATTTCATCAAATGTCTTGAAGCCTAACGCAGCCATGTACTCACGAACTTCTTCAGCAATGAACAGCATATAGTTCACAATATGATCAGGATCGCCCATGAACTTTTTGCGAAGCTCTGGATTTTGTGTCGCTACACCGACAGGACATGTATCCAAATGGCAGGCACGCATCATGACACAACCGAGTACAACTAACGGAGCCGTTGCGAAACCGAATTCTTCGGCGCCGAGCAAGGCAGCCATCACAACGTCTCGGCCTGTCATAAGCTTTCCGTCTGTTTCTAATACAACACGGTCACGGAGTCCGTTTAGCATTAACGTTTGATGTGCTTCGGCAAGGCCAAGCTCCCACGGAAGCCCCGTATGTTTAATACTGGTTTTCGGAGAGGCACCTGTACCTCCGTCGTAACCGCTGATCACAATGACATCTGCGGTCGCTTTGGCAACACCTGCAGCGATTGTGCCTACGCCTGCTTTTGACACCAGCTTTACGCTGATTCTTGCGTCACGGTTGGCATTTTTCAAATCGTGGATCAGCTGGGCTAAATCCTCAATCGAATAAATGTCGTGGTGCGGCGGCGGTGAGATTAATCCGACACCAGGCGTTGATCCGCGGACATCGGCAACCCAAGGATATACCTTGTTGCCAGGCAGCTGTCCGCCTTCACCCGGCTTAGCGCCTTGCGCCATTTTAATCTGCAGCTCATCTGCATTAACGAGGTAATGGCTTTTGACACCGAAACGTCCGGATGCAATTTGTTTGATCGCGCTTCTTCTGTCATCGCCGTTTTTATCTGGAACAAAGCGTTTCGGATCTTCTCCGCCCTCACCGCTGTTGCTTTTCCCGCCAAGACGGTTCATTGCGATTGCTAAAGCTTCATGCGCTTCCTTACTTAAGGATCCAAATGACATCGCACCCGTTTTAAAGCGTTTGACAATCGATTCAGCGGATTCAACTTCCTCCAATTTCAGAGGCTTGCGGTCTCCGTCAAACGCGAACAAGTTCCGTAAAAATCCAATGCGCTCTTCATCTGCCGCTTTTGTATATTGTTTAAACAGATTGTAATCATTTCTTCGGCACGCCCATTGCAAGGTATGAATCGTTTTTGGGTTAAACGCGTGATGCTCTCCGCCGTTTCTCCATTGGAAGTCACTTCCCGGTTCAAGCGTTTTGCTGTAATCATCTTGATACGCTTCCCGGTGGCGGCGCTGCGCCTCTTCTGCAATTGTGTTCAAGTCGATGCCGCCGAGCTGTGATGCAGTTCCTGTGAAATAGCGGTCAATCACATCGCCGCTGATTCCTACTGCCTCAAAGATTTGGGCGCCTCTGTAGCTTTGTACAGTTGAAATCCCCATCTTGGACATGACTTTTACGACACCTTCAGTAATGCTTTTTCCATATTTGCTGACCGCTTCTTCATAGCTAATATCTAAACGGCCTTCATCAATTTCCTGCTTGTAGGTCGCATAAGCGAGATAAGGATTAATCGCATCCGCACCATAACCGATTAAAGCTGCAAAGTGATGTACTTCACGCGCTTCTCCTGATTCCACAATAATGCTGACTTTCGTACGCAGCCCCTTGCGGATTAAATGCTGATGCAGCGCGCTGACTGCCAGAAGCGGCGGAATTGGTGTCAGGCGTCCGTTCATCTTTTTGTCTGATAAAATTAACAGACTTACACCTTGGCTGATGGCTTTTTCTGCCTGTGTGAACATGTCCTTTAATCCGCGTTCAAGATCCTCTGAAAACAGCACATCGATTTTTTGGCTTTTTAAATCAGGATGAACAATCGTTTTTAATGCGTAAAACTGTTCATTGGATAAAACAGGTGTATATAGTTTAATCCGGCGAACGTTTCGCTCACTTGGGTGAAGAAGATCACCTTCTGCACCTAGCCAAGTCATCGTAGATGTCACAAGCTGCTCACGAATCGCGTCGATTGGCGGGTTCGTCACTTGTGCAAACAGCTGCTTAAAGTAGTTAAACAGTGATTGCGCGCGGTCTGACAGAACTGCAAGCGGCGCGTCATTCCCCATTGAACCGAGAGGATCTTTGCCTTCTTTAATGACAGGAATTAAATATTTTTGGATATCTTCATATGTGTATCCGAATGCCTTCTGACGAGTAAGAAGATCTGTAAATTGTTCTTCCTCTCTTGATTCCGGATCAGGATTCACTTGGACAAGCTCTTCCTCAAGCCACTTTTGGTACGGGAACTCAGTTGCAATTTGTGTTTTGACTTCTTCATCTGAGATAATCCGGCCTTCTTCCAGGTCGATTAACAGCATTTTTCCAGGTTCTAGACGGTTCTTATATAAAACGTTCTCCTGTTCAACTTTAATAACGCCTACTTCAGATGAGAAAATAATATAATCATCTTTTGTTACATAATAACGGGCCGGACGGAGACCATTCCGGTCAAGGATCGCACCGATTTGTTTTCCGTCAGTAAATGAAATGGCTGTCGGTCCGTCCCAAGGCTCCATTAGGGAACTATGGTACTCGTAGAACGCTCTCTTTTCCTTAGACATATGCGTATTTTCCGTCCATGGCTCAGGAATGAGCATCATCGCTGTATGTGCCGGTTTGCGTCCAGCCATTACAAAAAACTCAAATGCGTTATCTAAAATGGAAGAGTCACTGCCGTCAGCATTCAGAATTGGAAGAATCTTGTTCAAGTCCTCACCGAAGCTTTCAGAAACAAATTGCTGCTCACGCGCTCTCATCCAGTTCATGTTTCCGCGAAGGGTATTAATTTCACCGTTGTGAACCAAATAACGGTTTGGATGCGCTCTTTCCCATGTAGGGAATGTGTTGGTGCTGAAGCGCGAATGGACTAGCGCAAAAGCAGAAACGAATGCTTCATCTTGCAGATCAGAATAAAACGCATCAACTTGTTCAGGTGTTAAAAGGCCTTTGTAAACAATAGTCTGGCTTGAAAGACTGGCAAAATAAAAATCAAGACCTTCCGTAACTCCCCAGTTTTCAGCCTGTTTACGAATGACATACAATTTTCGTTCAAAAGACAAATTGTCCTTCAGATCAGAACTTGCGCCGATAAATACTTGACGGACAAACGGACAGCTTTTCTGTGCCACTGTTCCGATTTTTCCGACATTTACAGGTGCAGTTCTCCATCCAAGAACGGCTTGGCCTTCTTGTTCAATCAGTGCATTGATTTGCTTTTCGATTTTTTTTCTTTCATCTTCCTTCTGTGAGAAAAAGACCATTCCTACCCCGTAACGCCCTTTTTCCGGCAGATTGATGTCTTTGCACTCTTTCCTAAAGAAAGCATCAGGGATTTGAACCAGTAAGCCGGCTCCGTCTCCTGTATCCGGGTCACTGCCTTGACCTCCTCTGTGGTCTAGCTGGCAAAGCATCTTAAGCCCCTGTTTGACGATGTCATGAGTCTGCTTGCCCTTTAAGTGCGCATATAGGCCGATTCCGCATGCATCATGTTCAAATTCAGGACGGTAGAGACCTTGAGCTTTTGGCATTTGATTGTACGTCATAATTCCTCTCCCCCGATCAATTTCCGATAATACCGGTCATAAAATCTTACAACTCTATAATCATTGTAGGTTTTCAAAACGATATAAACAATATATAATTTAGATCAAAAGAATCTCAAAATGAGATAGATGGATGTGAGACAAACATGGAGCTGCGCCAACTGCGCTATTTTATGGAGGTGGCTGAACGTGAACACGTTTCAGAAGCTGCTGATCATTTGCATGTGGCCCAATCAGCAATCAGCAGACAAATTGCAAATCTTGAAGAAGAATTAAATGTGACTTTATTTGAGCGTGAAGGGAGAAATATCAAACTCACGCCGATCGGAAAAGAATTTTTGATTCATGTGAAAACGGCAATGAAAGCCATCGATTATGCGAAAGAACAAATTGATGAGTATCTCGACCCGCATCGCGGGACGGTAAAGATTGGCTTTCCTACAAGCCTCGCCAGCCAGCTTTTGCCGACTGTGATTTCAGCATTTAAAGAAGAATATCCGCACGTAGAATTTTTGCTGCGACAAGGCTCCTATAAGTTTCTGATTGAAGCTGTCAGAACCCGCGATATTGATTTGGCCTTATTAGGGCCGGTGCCGACGAACTTTCCTGACATAACAGGAAAAATTTTATTCACAGAGAAAATTTACGCGCTTGTTCCATTAAATCATCCGCTGGCCAAACAAAAAACGGTTCATTTAATCGATTTACGCAATGACCAATTTGTTTTGTTTCCGGAAGGATTTGTGCTTAGAAAAATGGCAATTGATGCTTGCAAACAAGCCGGCTTTGCCCCTCTCGTTTCTACAGAGGGTGAGGATTTGGATGCCATTAAGGGCTTGGTGTCCGCGGGAATGGGCGTTACCCTTCTGCCTGAAAGCACGTTTGCTGAAACAACACCTCGTTTTACTGTGAAAATTCCAATTGAGTTCCCTCAAGTGAAACGGACAGTCGGAATTATTAAACCGAAAAACAGAGAGCTTGCGCCGTCTGCGAATGACTTTTATGAGTTTGTCATTCAATTCTTCTCCAAGCTGGAGCAGTATCAATAAAAAAACGAACCCGAGCTTCTATAAAGAAGTTCGGGTTTTTTGCTCTTGTCAGATTAATATACAGGCAAAGATAAATCCACATGGCACACAAATGCTTCCTGATCAATTACTGCTTTGTTCATCAGCTCTTTTTTCTTATCGAGTTCTTGAAGCTGTACAGAAGAATAATTGACGATTCCGAGCCCGATTTCTGCCCCTTGAGAATCCATCAGCCGAACAACTGATCCGCTTTTGAATTTCCCTTTAATCTCCTGTACACCGTCCAGATATAAACTCGATTGCCCGTTTGTTATTTTTCGTGAATAATCATCTGATAAAATCATTTCACCTTCTGGGCCGGAATTAAAAGCGATCCACTGCTCTTTATGGTTTAACGGAAGCGTTCCCTCTGCTTCAAAATAGGTGCCTTCTGCCTCTTGATGAACAGCTTGATATAAAATATCTTTTACATCTGCCTGACCAAGAAATCCTTTAATGCCAGAGGCCATTACGATTTTAAACGCATCAAGCTTAGAGCGCATGCCGCCGGTACCGACGCCGCTGCCAGTATCACCTGCGCACGCTTCGATGTCAGGCGTTATCTCACTCACCCGCTGCATCCTTTTTGCTTCTGGATTTGTGCGCGGATTGCCGTCATATAAGCCATCAATATCTGATAAAATCACAAGCATATCCGCATCAATTAATCCGGCGACTTTTGCCGCTAGTGTATCATTGTCGCCAAACTTGAGCCGATTGACGGTAACTGTGTCGTTTTCGTTTATAATTGGGATGATGCCGCGTTCGAGCAGTACATTCATTGTATTCCGGACATTGTTATATCGATATTCATCAGAAAAATCGCTTCTCGTAATTAAAATTTGGGACGCAACATAGCCATGCGCCAAGAACAGCTTTGAATAAGCCTCCATCAGCAGGCCCTGGCCGATTGAAGCTGATGCCTGTTTTTCTGGAAGCTTCTCGGGTCTTTGGATAAATCCGAGCTTCCGATATCCCGCCGCCACTGCGCCTGAAGAGACCAAAATCACTTCATAGCCGGCGTCTTTAAGTTTGGCGATCTGGTCGACCAACGCTTCTAATTTTCGAATGCTGATTTCTCCATGAAGGCTTGTTAATGAACTGCTCCCAATTTTCACAACGACTCTTTTCATGTTAGTATCGGACGTCACTTTATCACTCCTGATAGCGGGGCAGCTGTTTTTTCGATATCGTCGCTGATTTCCTTTGAACGCATAGCCGCATGCTTGATCGCTTGAGAAATGGCTTCTCCGCCGCCGCTCTTTTTCAAGGCTTGCAGCCCGGCAGCTGTCGTTCCGTTCGGTGACGTGATATTGTCCCTTAAGACCTCAGGCTGTTCGCCTGTTTCCATGAGCATTTTTGCGGCACCCAAAAGCGTCTGTGCTCCGATGCTTCGAGATAACTGTTTATCGAGTCCTGCTTCCTCGCCTGTCTTCTCAATGAATTCCATTAAATAGTAAAAATACGCGGGACCGCTGCCGGCAATTCCGGTGAAAATGTCCATTTGATTTTCTTGAATTGTATAGACTTCACCCATGCATCCGAGCAATGCTTCGGCCAGCTTTTTCAGGTCTTCTGACACATACTTGCCAAGCGCAATGGCCGTTGCAGAAGCGCCAATCATACTGGATGTGTTGGGCATCACTCTGACAACCGGCTGTTCATTAAGCAATGATTGTTCAATATAAGAGGTGGTTATGCCGGCAAGGACCGACAATATTAATTGATGGGGTTGAATACGTGATTTTAGTGATGACAGAGCGCTTTCAGCGTCTTTTGGCTTCATTGCCAAAATGAGTACATCCATGTCTTCAATACATAGTTCATTGGGCGTAGCGCCAGTAATTCCATATTGAAGTTCAAGTTCAGCTAATCGCTCTGTATTGCTGCGGTTTGTAACGCAGATGTTTTGTTTCGGGATTTTGTTGGCACGAACGATACCTGATATCATTCCTTCCGCCATAGATCCTGCTCCTATAAAGGCTACTTTCTTTTGATCAAAGATCGGTAACATCTCCTTTGTTCGCTTTTTTGTTCGCATTTTCACACGTTTAAAATGTTACCACGTGAGGAAATGATGTCAAGTTTGAAGGTCATCATTGATTTGTATTGTTTCTTTTCGACAAATATGTATAATGAAAAGCAGAAAACACCCGATGCATACTGCTGTGCCGGGTGTTTGTTTATATTTAAAAGTTATCTGAGAGCGCTTTTTCAATCAGTTTTTTACAGCGGTCCAGCTCAACTTTCAGCTGTTTTTTATATAGTTTGGCAGCCTCGTAATCTTTAAATTGATAGAGGACGACTTCCTGGAGCTTAGCCCCTTCTTTTTTTACTTTGATTTGCTTTAATATCCCGTCATCAAGGAGCTCATGTAAAGATCGGTATACTTCTGTATGATTTGGTTTAAAACCAATCTCTTTAAATTCAGACCTAAGCACTTCAAGCAGCTTCAATCCGTAGAGTCTCTCTTGCTCTGTCATCGTTATCATATAAAGTTTCAAAAATGCACGCTGTTTAACTAAAAAACCAGTTGAACTTCTTTTTTCTTCTTTCATCATATGCACTCCTTCTTCTGTCAACTGAGAACACTATGTACTAAATATTCAATTTTAATCTATTGGTTTCCTTCTTTATATTAAAGACTGTTAATCCAAAAATCTAATGTTAGCTGTTTATATGTGGCGCGGAATATAAAATAATAAATGAATATTTAGTACATAGTTTATTTAGTTCTGTTATAGCTGATTTTCACTGTTATCTTCAATTAAAAACGATTGCTGGTTTTCACGTCTTCTTACCAGTGCGGATTACATTCAAATAAAAAAGCCTGTCGCAAGACAGGCTTCTCTTTTTTAGGGATTTGTTGACCATAATCCCGCTGTTTTGATGAAAATTCGCGAATCTAATTTCAATTGTGCCACCATGTATTCAGCAAGATCTTCTGGCTGCATAACCTTTTCAGGATTACCGTCTGTTAAGTTCAATTCGATAGACATATCACTAGCGACAGTGCTTGGCGTTAACGCACTGACTCTAATATTATGCTTTCTCACTTCTTGCATAAGAGACTCAGTTAACCCGAGAACCGCAAATTTAGAAGCGCTGTAAGCACTTGTCACAGCTGCTCCTCTTTGGCCCGCTGTAGAAGAAATATTAATGATGTCTCCGGCTTTGCGTTCGATCATTTCCGGAAGCAACGCGCGAGTGACATGATACACACCCATTAGGTTGACTTGAATAATATCTTCCCACTCATCAGCTGACAGATCTAAGAAACCGCCAAATTTGCTGATTCCAGCGTTATTAATGAGGATATCGATATCACCGAGCTGTTCTTTCACTTGAGCTACAGCTTGATTAACCTGGTCGGCATCTTTTACATCTGCAGCAGCAAATGCAGCTTTTACACCAAGTGCTTTAACTTCTTCAGCCACTTTTTCAACATTTGCGGCAGTCCGGCCGACTAACCCGATATTCACGCCTTCTTTCGCAAGCGCAAGAGCTGTTGCGCGGCCTATCCCTCTGCCTCCGCCTGTGATAAGAGCAGTTTTATTTTGTAAACTTTGCAATTGAAGCACCCTTTCTTTGTTTACATATGTACGATATCACATTATAAGTACAACAAATCCAATACGCAAATCAAACGACCTGTGCAAATATCATTTCTTTTGATTAAAAAAGCGGAAACAGGGTAATGACATAAGAAAAGGAGTGAACATATGGTTATTGTTTATATCAGCATCGCCGTATTGGCTATTTCTACCATTTTCTTAGGGGTTAATGTGATTCAAAACAAGAAAAAAATAGATCCCGCACTAAAAGAGCTCACCTCTGTTACGCAGGCAATGCAAAAACAAGTCGAAGGATTAAAGACGGAGGCGGAGCTGCTGACGCAAAAACAAAAGAAGATTCAGCAGGATGTCCAAATGAAAAAAAACGTATTTCAACAAACAACAGCTGAAGTGAAAGAAGTTCCTCAAGCAGTCAAAGAGGTGTGGAAGGCAGGACATTTAAATAGCAGATAAAGATGAATGATATCCCGTTGTTACGATCAGAATGGACAATGGGGTATCATTTTTAAGGAGGACTATGCATGATTGTAAACCGCCGCTGCTTAAAGGAGTTCGCAGAGAAGCTACATTCTCTTCCTTCATCTCCTACAAAGTCCGATTTACTCATTTCTCCATTTCGTCTCCATCAAGAAAACGAACTTGGCATCTATTATTCACCTCATAATGAATATATCAATCGTGCTGCCACAATTGTGATTGCGGGACACGCCGGGGTTTTTTCAGATGAAAACAGCATACGAAACAGCCGCAGAAAGTCTGCGGCGCGGCCGGTCTCTTGAGCAAATGGCGGTAGACACGAAAAAAGCAGCAGGTCTCTCCGGTTCGATGAGGCATAACCTGATCAATATGCTGGATTTATGCGGACTGCCGCAGGCTTTAGGCATTCAAAGCGCCTCACAGCTTTTTGGAGACTTGCGGCATATGCTTCATACCACTTCTGTTATCAAATATCCTGTCTTCATTCAGCTAAAAAACTATACCGGCTACAGGCCGGCTATTTCTCGCTCTCCTATCCTAAGCACCTATGCTTTTGAGCACTTCCCTGCGGAGCTCAATAAATTGACAGGACCGGCTCTTCTCATACCGCTGGGAA
Source organism: Bacillus sp. G16 (assembly GCF_021282335.1). Lineage (NCBI taxonomy): Bacteria > Bacillati > Bacillota > Bacilli > Caryophanales > Bacillaceae > Bacillus > Bacillus sp. G16. Next base: position 22,396 of record NZ_JAJSOZ010000006.1, read on the forward strand.
AAGCAGCCGAAACAGTATGTGATACACTGATCAGCCAGCACTGCATCCGGAATTTGTTTTGCCTTCGCGGCTTACCCCACCCATCAGGCGCAAATGGCCATCGTTTGAAACAATTCAACAAAAACAAAGAGCAACTAGAAAAACAAATTCGTTCCTTTGCTGCCTCAGGTTTGATTTCACTATAGAAAAGAGGAAATAAAAGGGATATCATAAACGAAAACACAAACTTGGGGAGTGGTTGAATGTTTCCTGTATTAGAAACGGATCGGCTTACACTTAGGCAAATCACAGATCAAGATGCAGAAGCCATTTTTGCTTGTTTTTCAAACGATAAGGTGACACGCTATTACGGAGTTGAAAACATGGAATCTATAGAACAGGCAACCTCAATGGTTCAAACGTTTGCCGGCCTTTATCAAGAAAAGCGCGGTATACGGTGGGGAATTGAAAGAAGAGACACTAAAGAATTGAGCGGAACAATTGGCTTTCATGCTTTGGCCCAAAAGCATAGGCGTGCAGAGATCGGTTATGAAATCGTCCCGGCGCATTGGCGAAACGGATTTGCATTAGAAGCCATTTCAAAGGTTGTATCCTACGGATTCTCTTCCCTTGGACTGACGCGTATTGGCGCAGTTGTATTTACCGAAAATGAAGCATCAAATCGCCTGCTCGTAAAAATGGGATTCCAAAAAGAAGGGGTCTTAAGACAGTACATGTATCAAAATGGAGTCCCTTATGATACAAATGTGTATTCTATATTAGAATCAAGAGAATGAACGGACGGCATTCTTTCGATCTGCATGTACATCCCCTTCCCTTTAAATGTCCGATTCAGGACCTGCACCAGCTATGACATCTTGATTCTTGATCACTTCCTTCAAGATTTTCACCTCTTATACTTATATAACTTACAAAGTAAATAAACTTTGAAACAAGTAAAAAAGATGCATAGTGGTAAATGCTGTTGTAAGCATGGAAAGCCTTACATTACTGAATACATGATAAAAAGCGCCCCTGAAACAGGGCGCTTTCTGATTAAGATGCATATTGAGGAGACGTTTCCTCCTGTACTGCTTTTTCCTCAGGTATATGAATGCATTTCGTCATGACCGCACTCGCAAGATAAAGGATCGCAAAGATCCAGACAACACCTTGCGCCCCGATGAGACCGATGAACAGCCAAGCGAGCGCAGGGCCGACAAACGCTGATAAACCTGCAGCCAAATTCAATACAGACATGGCCGCTCCTTTGTCTTTTCCGGCCACCGTCGGCACAATTGCACCAATCGGCACATAGCCTGCCAGCAAACCTCCCCAAATAAAACCGATCACGCTGACAACCGCTAAACTTCCACCGGAGAAAACAGGTGCATAATATAATAGGACGGTGAAAATGCCGCAGCCGACTCCGCCGAACCAAATAACGGTATTTTTCCAGCCGAACTTATCGCCGACAATTCCAAAGATAAGGTTGAACACAATATTCCCCAGAAAAATCGTTCCCCAAATCTGCAGCCACACATTGGTTGAAATTCCATGCTGAGCCATGTGCATCGGCAAAAAGACTGGGAAACCATATGTACCAATGCTGTTGATAATTCTGATGATTCCGCCTGTAAGCACCCGCGGATTCGTAAAAAGAATGGTAACTCCTTTTAAAAGCTCCTCAGCTGTTTCTGATCTTTTTCTTTTCTTCTTTTCAAAACGGTCTTTATTGATAAACAATGCGAAGAATGCACCAAGACATACCCAGAAAATAGAGCTCCAAAGCGTATTCAAATAACCGAACGCTTTGATCGCGTAGCTTGAGTACCAAGCACCGAACACAAACATGCCCAGGCAATACGCAATCCAAAACCAGCCGACAGCAGTGCTCAGTTTGTTTTGCGGTGTTCTGTAGATGACCCATGTCAAGAAAGAATAAGCAAAAAGCGGGTAGCCTAACCCTTTTACAAAGTAAGTCACATACATTACAGGGAGGTTCAGCTGTTCAAATCCAAACACGATAAATGCAGCTGTACCGATCACATAAAACAACAGCCCCATAAACATCGTCCGTTTTGCGCCAAATGCTTCAAGACATACACCCGAAAACCAAGAAGCTATGGCAAGCGCAATTCCGTAAATGCTAAAAATTGAAGCGGATTGCTGAACGGTAAGCCCGTTTTCGATCAGAAAAGGGCTGAGCCAGCCTTGTTCAAGCCCGTCTCCCATCATAAACAAAACAACCCCTAAAAACCCCCAGGCAAGCCGCTTTGGTATTCCGATTTTATCAAACATATCTGTCTCCTCCTCAGATGTTAATATCAATTACCGTATTACCTTATTAAAGCTGAAAATTAGATAATTCCTCAAAACAGCAGCAAATGCCGCCTTATAACAACACTTTGCTTTCTGAACCTGAAAAAAAGCGCTGTGTTTGCTTCCATTCCTCATATAAAGCCAGTTCGGCCTGACTATCCTGCGGTTCTATTACCCGGACATTTGCTGACATCTCTTCCGTCAATTGAAAGGTTTCATTGCAAATGACTGCAGCCCCAACGACAGATGCCTGATGATATCCCTCTTGGATATAGATTTTTTTCTGAAGAAGGTCCGCGATATATTGAGTGAGCGCTTTGCTTTGGAATCCTCCTCCGCACACCCAAACATAGTCACGTTCAAACGGAGTAATCTCTGTTAATATATCAAAGTTCCATTTGATCGAAAATGCGATCTCTTGCAGCGCCGCACGTACAAAATGTGCTCTTTTTAAATGCGCTGAAAGTGGGGCATCAAAAAGAAAACCGCCTCTCGTTAACGCATTCTTTTCTGCCGATAAATAAGAACCGAGAGCCGCCACACATGCATTGTCTTCTTTAGCAAGTGCAGAAATCTCTTCCTCCATCACTTCGTACGATTCATTCGGATAAAAAATCTGTTTTAATTTTTGATAATTCAGGCCGGTAATTCCCGGATTTGTTTCCACAAGCCATTGGCCATGTTCTGTATGGCAGTTCAGCCAGGCTTTATGTTTTGTGTCGTCATGATCAGCAGTAATTTTGGTTATTGGCGTTGTTGTCCCAGATACGATGACGATGTCCTTAAGAGCAGCGCCGGTGCTTTTCACAGCCAGCTGTGTATCTCCACCCCCTGCTATAACCTTTGCATGTATAGAAAGGCCTAATTCGGACGCATACTCATTTGTTATCGTTCCAATCGCTGTTCCCGCTCTTACAAGAGGCGGAAGGATTGATGGGGAGAAGCCGAATATGCCGCACATCTCTTCTGACCAAGTGTTTTGCTTCACATCAAACAGCAGGGTTTCGGTTGCCTGTGAGGGTTCATATGTCAATATTCCGCTCAGCTGGTATGTCACCCAATCACTGATGCTTGTAAAGCTTGCCGTTTTTCCCCATAAAGAGGGCTGGCGTTCTTTTAAACCATAAAGCTTGAGCGCAGAAAAAAGTGCGGTCGGCAGGCGGCCTGTCCAGCTGTATATCTCTTCCTGATTGGGTATGCTCTCCTCCCACTCACGGCCGCGGTTATCAATGTTCGGCAGCCCTAGAAAAGAGTCGCCGTTTTGATCAATCAGAACAATCCCCTGTCTTTGACTCGTCGATGTCAAACCTATTATGTCAATATCATGCGAACGGGAAAGCGCACGTTTTGCCAATCTCATGACTTGCTTCCACAGCACCTGAGGAGAAAAATAACGGCTGTCCGGGTAAAGCGTCTCGGTGGCATACACGATGTCCTCCCGTTCAACCGTTTGAACACTGCCTGATACACTCACGATCGCTACTCTCGCATTGCCTGTACCGATATCAAAAACGAGATAGCCTTTTTGTTTTTTCATTCCGTTAGCCTCCTTTCTTATGCCTCTGTTTTTAGCTTATCTTTGTTATGCAATGTCGGAATATTAAGAGTTTTTTCAACCTTCCATTTTTTGAGGGCTTCATTCAGGATCGTCACGTGATGATCCTCCACTTCAAAGGTTGCTCCAGCGAGATGCGGTGTTGCCAGAACATTAGGCAATGAAATCAATTTGTAATCCGATTCCTCTGGAGGTTCATGATAAAAAACGTCTAAAATGGCTCCTCTGATTTTATGTTCTTTTAATACAGATAAAAGATCGTCACGGTTTACCACAACCGCTCTTGAAGTATTGACGAAAATCGCACTCTCTTTCATCAGATCTAAATATGCCCGATCAATCAGTCCAAGTGTTTCCTCGGTACGAGGCAGATGGACAGAAACGATATCACTGACTGAAAAAACCGTTTTAAGAGATACTTTTTCATATTGAGGATGATCGTCTTGTACGTATGGATCGTAATACTTTATTTTACAGTCGAACGCAGTCAGCAGTTTTGCAATCCTTTGACCAACCGCGCCAAACCCAACCATGCCGACCGTTTTTCCCGTTAATTCATTTCCTTTAAATTTGACATAAGCCTGCAGGTAATCACTGTCCCACTTTCCATCCTTCAGCCATTGATTCGAGGTGCTGGTATGGCGGAGAAAGGAAATCACATTACCGATAAACATTTCAGCAACGGCTTGCGCATTCCGCCCGGGTGTATAAAAAACGGGAATGCCTCTTTTTGATGCTGCGGCCACATCCACATTGGAGGGCATTCCCCTGCACACACCGACAAATGAAAGTTCGGGAACAGAAGCAAATACGCTGTCTGTTACTTGATCAAGCTCAGTAATCAAGCCTGTCGCATTTGTTGCTTTTAATAGCTGAATGATTTCATCTTCCCGGTATGCCCGGCCTTGCTCCTTCCAAGATTGATAATCAACCGAGCCGAACAATTTTTCAAGCTCTTTGCGTCCTTCTTCGTTGTACGGCGCTGTAACCAAAACCGTCATGGTGCAAAACATCCTTTTCATCATATTTTTTCATAAAAAAAATCTCTTTCCGAAGATGGAAAGAGATTCATATATAGGCGTGCCCTGTTACAGACAGACGCCGGTATAAACCTTGCTTTCCTATCTTTCAAGCTGACGCTTGCTGGAATTGGCACAATAATGTTGCCGAGGTTTCATAGGGCCAGTCCCTCCACCTCTCTGGATAGAAAATGTTGAGTATGTAATTTTCTGAATAAAGAATACGTTTATCATAAAGAAGTCTCAGATTGATGTCAATCTCTTTTTTTCAGAATTGACGTTATCATCCGAAATGTTATAATTCTTACAAAATATCTAACTAGAGAGAGGAACTGGGCCATGAAATCTTTTGCAACACAACAAAACGGCATTCTCAAATCCGTTTGCTCGCTGGACTGCCCGGATCAGTGCGGATTATTAATACATAAAAAAGACGGAAAAATTGTGAAAGTGCAAGGTGATCCCGACCATCCTGTTACGGCCGGAAACATATGCAACAAAGTCCGAAACATGACGGAGCGCATCTATGATGAAAAGCGGCTGACTGCACCGCTCAAACGGACTGGTGCGAAAGGCCAAGCAATATTTGAACCGATTTCTTGGGAAGAGGCGATCGATACCATTACCTCCCGCTGGAAACAGCTGATTAATGAAGAGGGAGCTGAAAGCATACTTCCATATAGCTTTTACGGAAATATGGGAAAATTAACAGCTGAAGGAATGGACCGCCGCTTCTTTTACCGCATGGGTTCAAGCCAGCTCGAACGGACGATTTGCAGCAAAGCGGGATCTGAGGGCTATAAATATACAATGGGTATAAGTGCGGGAATTGATCCTGAGGAAACCATTCATACGAAACTATTTATTTTTTGGGGAATCAACGCGGTCAGCACAAACATGCACCAAATTACAATCGCCCAAAAAGCACGAAAACAGGGTGCCAAAATTGTCGTGATTGATGTGCATAAAAATCAGACAGGGCGTCTCGCCGATTGGTTTATTCCCATAAAACCGGGAACTGACAGCGCACTTGCCCTTGGCATCATGCACATTTTATTTAAAGAAAACCTTCATGATGAAGCATTTCTGTCCGATTACACGGTCGGCTATGAAGATCTCCGTGAACACGTGAAACAATATGATCCGGAAAAGGTGTCACTGATCACCGGTGTCAGCACTGAAGATATTTATCAGCTGGCAAGAATGTACGGCGAATCCTCCCCTTCTTTTATTAGAATAGGAAACGGAATCCAGCATCACGATAACGGCGGGATGATTGTAAGGACAATTGCCTGTCTTCCGGCGATCACTGGCCAATGGCTGCACAAAGGGGGCGGCGCAATTAAGCATAACAGCGGAATTTTAGAATATAACACGAATGCCTTGCAGCGGCCTGACTTACTGAAAGGGCGCACACCGAGATCGTTTAATATGAATCAGCTTGGCAAAGTGCTTTTGGAAACAGATCCGCCTATTCGCTCTCTTTTTATTTACGGGACGAACCCGGCCGTTGTCGCGCCGGAAGCGAACAAAGTCAGACAGGGCTTGCTGCGGGAAGACCTATTTACTGTAGTTCATGATTTGTTTTTGACGGAAACGGCTGCATACGCAGACATTGTCCTGCCTGCAACATCCGCTTTTGAAAATACTGATTTTTATACCTCCTACTGGCACCATTACATTCAGCTTCAGCAACCGGTGATTGAGAGATATGGTGAAAGCAAGTCTAACACTGAAGTGTTCCGATTACTGGCTGAAGCAATGGGATTCACAGACCAGGAGCTCAAAGATTCAGATGAAGAATTAATCCGCCAGGCACTTGACCATCCAGATAATCCATATTTGGCGGAGATTGATTACGATTCACTTACTAAACATTCATTTATGAAAGCAAAACGCGAAAAACCGCTGTTTCCGGGCAAACTTCCGACTCCAAGCGGAAAAATAGAATTATATTCGAAAAAAATGAAACAAGACGGTTTCCCAGCTTTACCGACATATACGCCTCTTGTATCCGATAATGAACATCCGTTTATGTATGTTCCGGCGCCAAACCATAATTTCTTAAACTCAACGTTTTCGAACAATGCAAAACACATCAAGCTTGAAAAGACGCCAAAACTCTTTATCAATACAAAAGATGCTGAAGAACATGGAATCATTGATGGGGATCCTGTACGAATTTGGAACAGCCGGGGAGAATGCGAGCTGACCGCTGCAGTCGGAGAACAAGTGCTGCCAGGTGTCGTAGTCAGCCAAGGATTATGGGCGGATGAACCGGAAAAAAAACAGCTTGTAAACGCGCTTACCCCGGACCGCTTGTCCGATATGGGCGGTGGCGCCACCTTTTTTTCAGGCCGTGTGCAGATTGAAAAGGCTTGAAAAGATAACAGCCAGAGCACGTTCTGGCTGTATTTTTGTTTCAAGATAATGAAACCCGGAGTATGCCAAGCTCGTATAACATTACATCGATATATTGGAGGCATGCACATGGACGTTTTTTTAGCAATTGGTATTGCTTTGGCTGGATATTTTATCGGTGAAGGCTTAAAGCAAATGAACCACCCAAAAGGTAATGAACAGAGTGATATCTTGCTTATAAAAGAACGAGATATTCACTTTTACATCGCACATTTTTTAGGAATTACGACAGCAGAGGCAAAACAGTTAGCCGGAGACATGACAGACATTCCTTACATTGAAATAAACGGAAAAAAGTATGTACAGAAACATATGTTAAAAGAATGGACATTCACATTAGTTGAGAAACATCAGGGTGAATAAAGCAAATCTGAGAAGAGCGAGAATCATTGTCACGCTCTTCTCAGTTCAGCCGTATAGATTGGCCACCACCAAAACTTTGCCCATAACCGGTGATAAACCGCTCAAGCCACAATCAATGTTCTTTCCTTAAACGGCTCAATATGCCCTCTCCACATCAGTACCTGCTGATTGATAACGCATGCTTTCGAAGCACTTTCAACATGTTATTGATAATCCAACCAAACTGCGCCTTTATCTGCGGATCGAACACAGTTTTCCACAATTATGTTCCGAAAATCTGAATAGAAGCGTTCCGGAGAAACATGCAAATTTATACCGAACTCTTTTCCACGTTTCGGAATGATATCAAATGCGCCTGCAGCCAAAGATGAATGTATCCAATTTGACTTCCCCGGCCGCCTACCATTGCCCAGCGTATCGGTCTTTCCACCTATTTTCACCATTAACCATTTGGTTCCCCCTATCACTCGTAACCAACACTTTTTAAATAAGCAATGCTTTGACTGACATCTCTTAAACTAGTATCAGAGTTTCTCGGATCACGTTCCTGTTCGATGGTAATGTAGCCGTGATAATGAATGTCTTTCAGCAATTTATGAATGGAATCATAGTTAATGATTCCTTGGCCGATCGGACACATGACTCCTTTTGCGCAAGCATCAAAAAAGCGGATATGCTCCCCCATCACCTGCTGATATACACTTTCATCAATGTCTTTAAAATGGATATAGTCGATACGGTCCGCACATTCTCTGAGCCACTGTTCCGGATCCATCTTTGAATAATACAAATGCCCTGTATCAAGACAAAGACCCGCAATGTCGTATGGGATATCCTTTAATAATTGCTGAATTTCATCCTCAAACTCAATATATCCCCCTGCATGAGGATGGATGACGGCCCGCACGCCATATCGCTTCCAAGCCCGTTCCGCAATTGTCCGAATATGAGACATCATACGGTTCCAATCCTTTTTAGATAACCGTTTCGCTTGATCAGGGTGCCCCGCCTTGTAATCTCTTTCGTCATGCCCCCAGTCAATCAGGACCAAATAAGGCGGTGTAAAGTGGCCGTCCTTTTCCTGAAAAGAGAAAGGGAGTTTTGTCATAAGAGAACATATATCGTCTGCTTGCTGCAGCAAGTTTTCTAAATGAGACGCTGTTACTAAATCATCGAAAATGGTACCGGCAATAATGGACAAATTGTTTTTAGAAAGCTCAGCTTGAACCCGCTCGATATCCATCGGAATATAACCGTATGGACCCAGCTCGATCCCTTTATAACCAGCTTGTGATGCTTCCTGCAGCACTCTCTCCCATGGGGGAAGAAACGGATTTTTCGGATCGTCAACGCCCCAGCAGCACGGCGCGCCAGCAATGTGAATACTCATCCCCAACACCTCTATTTTTAAATTATTGAATAAAGCGCTTTCTTTTAATGGGATAACATATTGGTTGAAAAGCACATTTATTTGATTTTCCTCTTTTTCAAATGTTTTGTACAGTGTTTTTCCAGCTTTATAATGCATCCTGATATACGCAGTGTGCTAACAATAGGTTTCAAAAATACCTTTACCCATATTAAATAATATGACTGACATGAAACTTACTCTCTTGCCTAAATGGGAAGAGAACGAAAAAAAGCGAATGAATACCTGCCTAACAGACAGAATAAGAAGAGTTGATATTTCAATACTTTTCGTAAAGGGGTGAAACCAATGAGTAAGAAAGGCATTCAAAATTCAAGTATTGAACAAATAAGAAATGACCATGAGACTGAAACAGCTTTTAAAGCAGATGATCCTAAAAAACATGGTTCCGATCCTAAAAGAACGAAATAAGTTTTTGCTTAATCCCATATGACACTGTTAAATTCAATAATCTGGAGTGAGAAAAGTGACTCAAAAAAATGGAGCAGACAGACCGGATGACTACAAAAGATTTTCTTCAATAGACAAGGAATATGATTTTCAGCAATCTTTAAATGTAAGTGATGATACAGAGAATGTAAAAGCTGAAACCCAAGCTCATAATAAAGAAAACATCAATGACACTACGGATGTGGCTGGAAGATATTTTAATCCCTCAGATTATAAAGGAAGCACGCAATTGGAAAAAGGATTGGCTGAAACTCATGAGCAAGTCAGCGATGACTATTTTGAAGGGACAATCGATCAAAATTTGGACTAGTTTTTATAAAACGAGCTAAAAGCATGTTAGCTCCGTTTTTAGAAACAACCACAGGAAGGTTAGTAAAAACCCCACCGAATAAGTTGGGGTTTTTACGTCATGTAACCACATTAAAATTTAAAACGATTAATAACGGTTTGAAGTTCTTCCGCCAATTGGGATAGAGATTCTGCAGCATAGGAGATTTCCTCCATCGAATTAAGCTGCTCCTGTGAAGATTTTGCAACCGCTTCTGTATTTGCTGATGTTTCTTTTGTACCAGCGGCCAATGTATGAACTGTATGCTGAATGACTTCAACGCCTGATGTAAGCTGCTGTGTTGCCGCTGCCACTTCTTGTATTTGAGAAGTGACCTGTTCCACCAGGTTCAGTATTTCATTGAAATTTCCTGTTGTCTCTTGAGAAAGAACAATACCTGAGCTCACATTTTCTTGAACAATCTTGATGTTATTCACCGTTTCAATGGATTCATTTTGGATAGTTGTTACCACCGATTGGATGTGGTTTGCAGATTTATTCGTTTCATCAGCTAATTTCCGAACTTCTTCTGCCACCACAGCAAATCCTTTTCCTTGCTCTCCGGCTCTGGCCGCCTCGATCGCTGCATTCAGAGCTAATAAATTTGTCTGCTCGGAAATATTTGTGATCAGTGAAGAAATATCGCTAATCTCAGCTGTGCTCTCTACCAATGCCTGCAATCCATTGCCGGCTGAATCTACAGATGTATCAATGAATTTCATCTGATCTAACATTTTGTTGACGGATTTAGACCCTATTTCAGCCTTGTCTCTCATCGAAGAAGAAAGATCCGCTATGTTACCTGTATTTGAAGCAACAGATGATATACTGTCTAATAATTCAGTAATGGATTCCGCACTCTTTTCAGTCATTGAGCTTTGCTTCACATTGCTGTCGGCAGCCATCTGCATTGCCCCGGAAATTTGTTCAGAAGTTGATTTGGATTCTTCCGCGCTTGCTGATAATTCTTCGGAAGATGCGGCGACTTGTTCAGATGAGCTGCTGATCTGCTTTACAATTTGAATTAATGATTGGGTAAAAGAATTGAAAGATTGAGCAAGCTGACCAAATTCGTCTTTATTTTTAACAATGACTTTTTTCGTTAAATCAGCCTCTCCGTGAGCAATTTCCTCCAGCTGCTTATTCATACTTTTCAATGGAACCATAATGGACTTTAATAGCAATAAGCTTAAAACAATGCCTACCATTGCTGATATCCCTGTGACAATGATGATGAACCATTGACTCATTTTCCCATTGCCGCGTATTTCGCCTTTTAGATCCTCCACCTCTTGATCCAGGCGATCTGTCAGTTTATCGACAGCCGGATCTACAACGTCTTTTCTTAACGTTCTTTCTTCTCCAAAATGGATGGTTTCTGCTTTTTTAGGATCTGAAGAGTAGGCTGTTAATACTTGCTGATTTAAAGCTCTATACTGAGTGAAACTTGTTTTAATGTCTTCAATATTTGATTGATATTTCTCTTCATCAATCAAGCCATTGATCCGATCAAGGCTCTTTAAGACATCTTCTGCTTTTTCCTTCATTCCCTCGTCATATTCTTTGTCTCCGGTGATCAGGAAGCCTCTTTCATCATTTGATAACCCGGTCAATCGATATTGGATCTGCTTCATCTCTTTTTGGAATTCCATTTTGTCTTTAAGTTCTTCATTCTTTTTTACAGTAGAAGAAATCATAAAAACAGAGGAGCCTCCAATTCCAATCATTGAAACAACTAATATTGATATAATCCCCAGCAATTTTGTTTTCACTTTCATGTGTCGTTTTCCCTTTCTGCACGATGTAATGATTGACATAATAATGTTCAAGCGTTGGCATGCAATTTGCTTATGCCCATGACAATAATATCGACATGATTTATAAAATTTTATAGTGATGTCTTACTCGGTCAATAAGCCAATTCTTTAATTTGCTGATTTGTCTGCGTAGTATTTGAATTTCTCTTTTTCGCTTTTTCTATTAAGGCATACTAAAAAAGGCTTTTCCTATCTCAAATTGGCTGAACAGGCTGTTCTTTCGAAAATATAATGACAATACGCAACATGATGTGAAGGAGCGAAACGTCAAATGGGGATCATCAATGGAAAAGAATTCATTGACCGATTAAATAAACTACAAAACGAAATATGGTATGATGGCAAAAAAATTGAGGGTAACATTTCTGATCATCCTGCATTTAAAGGAATAATCAAAACCAAAAGCTCGCTTTATGATTTGCAAACGAAGGATGAGTTAATGAATGAAATGACTTATTGCCTTCCTGGAGAACATGACCCAATCGGTCTCTCATATCTTCAGCCTAAAACCAAGAGTGATTTGAGAAAAAGAAGGAACATGATTGAACATTGGGCTAGACATACTCACGGAATGATGGGGAGAAGTCCGGATTATATGAATACGGTCATGATGAGCTTTGCATCTTCAGCAGAGCTTTTAAGAGATAAAGAAAATTGCTTTCCAGAACATATACTAGACATGTATAAACAAGCTGCTAAACACGATCTTTCCTTTACCCATACATTCATTACTCCCCAAGTGAACCGGTCACAGTCCTATTTCGGCTCCAGTGAAAAACCAATATCTGCTAAAGTCATGGATAGGACCGAAAAAGGATTAATTATACAAGGCGCGCGTCTGCTTGCAACCCAAGGCGGGTTAACGGATGAAATCCTGGTTTTTTCGGCACCAAAATTTTTCTTTGAAACAGATGAAGCCTTTGCTTTTTCAATTCCATCTAATACAAAAGGCGTTAAATTCATCACAAGAGAATCATTTGTATTAAGCGAATCAGCCTTTAATCATCCCTTAAGCTCAAGGTATGAAGAAATGGATTCAATCGTTGTTTTTGATCAGGTACTAGTGCCATGGAATCGTGTGTTTTTTTATGATAATGTTGAAGTAGCTAAAGATTTTATGACAAAAAGCTCCTTTCATGCCTTTACCTTTCATCAGGTCGTCATTAGGCAAATGATAAAGGTTGAATTTCTATTAGGAGTTGCACAGCTTCTTGTCGACACTATTAATGTTTCTGAATATCAGCACATACAAGAAAAACTCTCTGAAATCATTGTGGGGTTGGAAACCATCAAAGCACTCATTGAGAAATCAGAAAATGACGCTCAGTTAGATGAATTCGGCTATATGCGTCCCAGTTTGATTCCTCTTCAAGTCATCAGTACGATTATTCCTACTCTATATCCTCGATTCACTGAAATCATTCAGTTAATTGGCGCTAGCGGAATGGTGACGCTGCCGACAGAAAATGCGTTTGACTCAGAGATACGGGAAGATCTTGATCAATACCTCCAAGCAACCAATACAAACGCTGAAGAACGTGTGAAAATTTTCCGCTTAGCTTGGGATTTAACAATGAGTTCATTCGGAACAAGGGAAACTCACTATGAAAAATACTTTTTCGGAGATCCTATTCGGATTTCAAGCAGACTGTATACAAGTTATCCAAAGCAGCAGCAAGTGAACATGATTAAAGCGTTTTTACATGCGGATGTTGATGATTGATATCTATTCATACTAAAAAAACAGCGGGAAAAGGTCCGCTGTTTCGTATTTTTTATTCAGGAAACTGTACATGTCCCGGCACTGTATATGCATTGGACGTTCCGCTTTCAGGCAGCTTCGGAATCGTGTCTTTCACAACTTTTCCGCGGATGTCAGTGATTCTGACTGTGAGAGAGCCTGTCCCTAAATTAGTGCTGACAAAATGGTTATAGTCCATTTTCTCCATGTTGATCCACTTTCCGTCTTTATTATATTCCATTTTCATAACAGGATACTTGTGATTTCTGACTTGGATTGCAGCCCACCACCTGCTGCTGCCTTCTTTGATCCGGTACGTGAAATTGCCCGTGATTGGGGCTTTGACAACACGCCATTTAATATTGATTTTTCCGTCTTTGATATTGCCAATTTTACGGAAGGCATTAGGTGACAGATCGAGCGCTCCCCGAGCGCCTTCAGGGTATAGATCGGTAACGTAGACAATTGTTTTTCCTTTTGGCCCTTGGACTTCCAAATAAGAACCTGCTAGTGCCGCTTTTACTCCTCCGTAATTGAGATCTGCCGGATTTATTGCAGTAATCTCCATATCAGAAGGAATGGGATCCAGCAGGAAAGCTCCTCCTGAATAACCTGACCCTGTATACGTTGCATAGCCTTCATGCAGGTCATCAAATGCTGCCGAAGCTTGCGGTGAAAAACAAATGATCATCAACAAAACCATGCCAACAACTGCACTTATTTTCATTTTCATACCTGTCCTCCTCAATCCAGACTTCAAATGAGAATCATTATCATTGTAAGACTCAATCCATCTGGTTTGAAAGAGGAAATAGATTCATAGATATTTTATGACAGATTCACTATCATACATATATCCAAGGAAGTGTTTGATGAAAAAATCAATACGAATGAACGAGTATGCTCATCAGCCGAATGACTTGTTTTTATTGAGCTATATTCTTATAACAATAACCCAAATAAAACGAGTTTTTGGCCTGACAACAGCCAAGCAGGAAAAATTATTTTTCCCCGCTCAGTTTTAACTTAGCTATCATCATGATGCCAAATATCAGCACGATCGGAACCCAAATGATGATGTAATAAAAATCAGGCTCAGCTAAAGCCACAATAATAGCCCCTACACAATATAAGATAATGGCCAGCGCTCTTAACACAGCATCTCTTAAAAATGTCTTTTTCTGCTTTTTAAAAAACAAACGGCCGGACAAATCCTCTAACAGAGAAGCCAATGTTCCGGTCAACACAGTTGAAGAAATACCTGCGATCCCCAGCTTTTTTGCAGCTATTGTTTGAATCCCCATGGAAATGCTCAAGAGAATAATAAGGATGTATACAGGAACAAAAGACGAATAAAAAGAAAGACAAGCAAAAACAAATAAAATGAATGCTTCAAGTGCAAGCGCTTTTGTCACAGCAGCAGGCCAAAGGGTATTTTCTGCCTTTCCGACCATCAGTGTTGAAATAATCACGCCGCATATAAATCCGATTAGCGCAGTCAAAGAATTAAAAACAGTGACCTGAAGGGATTTGCCGATAGCCAACCCCAATAATACAATGTTTCCCGTCATATTAGCTGTGAACACATGTCCCAAGCTTAAATACCCGATTACATCCACGATTCCAGCTGTTAAACATAAAAGCGAAAGCAAGGTGTTTCGATAAGCTGCTGCAGTCAACGGTGTATCAATCCTTTCCTATTTCAATTGAAAGTGTGTCTTTAAAACGCGATCGTATATTTTAAAAAACCCGGCTTTAATTAGGAAGATAGAACCTATTATTCCTTTCCATTAACTGTAATAATAATCCCCACGAGGAAATTTATTAAAATTGAAAGGGAGCATATTATGATGAAACGATTTTGTTTATGGTTGGCCATGTTCAGTTTGTTATTGGTTCTTTTGCCTGGAAAAGCGTTAGGCGCCGTCGATTTTCCAAATACCTCAACGAATGGCCTTTTAGGATTTGCGGGAAATGCTAAAAATGAAAAAGGCATTTCTAAAGCGAGCACAACGGGCGGAAAAAACGGTCAGATTGTTTACATTCAAAGCGTAAATGATTTAAAAACCCATCTAGGAGGATCTACTCCGAAAATTTTAGTGCTTCAAAATGATCTTTCCGCATCTTCGAAAACAACAGTCACCATTGGTTCAAATAAAACACTCGTAGGCTCATACGCGAAAAAAACGCTAAAAAATATTTATTTAACAACGTCATCTGCCTCTGGAAACGTCATTTTTCAAAATCTGACTTTTGAACACAGTCCGCAGATTAATGGAAATAATGATATCCAGCTTTATTTAGATTCCGGCATCAACTATTGGATTGACCACGTCACATTCTCAGGCCACAGCTATAGTGCAAGCGGAAGTGATTTGGACAAGCTCCTGTATATCGGAAAATCAGCAGATTATATCACGATCAGCAACTCAAAATTCGCGAATCATAAATACGGTTTGATTTTAGGATACCCAGATGATTCGCAGCATCAATATGACGGCTATCCCCACATGACAATCGCCAACAATTATTTTGAGAACCTGTATGTAAGAGGCCCGGGTCTTATGAGATACGGATACTTTCATGTTAAAAACAATTACAGCAACAACTTTAACCAGGCGATTACGATTGCCACAAAAGCAAAAATATATTCCGAATATAATTACTTTGGAAAAGGCAGTGAAAAAGGCGGGATCCTTGATGACAAGGGCACTGGTTATTTCAAGGATACAGGCAGCTATCCGTCTCTCAACAAGCAAACCTCTCCGCTGACTTCCTGGAATCCCGGATCTAATTACAGCTACCGTGTCCAAACGCCGCAGTATACAAAAGAATTTGTCACGAAATACGCCGGATCACAAAGTACAACACTGGTATTTGGCTACTGACACAAAAGAGGCCTGCGTAAAAAACGCCGAGCCTCTTTTTTACTTATAGGCTATTTTTAAGCGGTCTTGTTCCCTCCATCAGATTGGATGAAGGTACTGAAACAATTCCTTTTGCTCCTCTTTATGACTTTTTCACGATAACTTCTCAACGGTTTTTATTATACCAGTTTGATACAAGCAAAAAGAATTCATATTATAGAGTTTCAATATGGATTTTTTAAAATTGAATGATTTCTATCATCTATAAACGAGACCGCCATCAGTTAATATGGCTTGACCTGTAATGTAATCTGAAGCATCTGAAGCTAAGAATGATACCAAATTAGCAGCGTCCTCTGGTGTTTGATATCTTTTAAGGGCTATTTCCGAAGAAAATTTTTCAAAAGCTTCTCCTTGCTGCAAATCATCACTATGTTTTACCATTTCTTCATCAATTCTGTCCCACATTTTTGTTTTTGCGACTCCGGGACAATATGCATTCACTGTTATGTTATACTTCGCCAACTCTTTAGCAGCTGAATGTGTAAAAGACTTCACCGCATGCTTCGTCGCTGAATATGTGCCCAGCATTTCAAATGACTCGTGACCCGCTATACTGCATGCGTTAATGATTTTGCCCTTTGTTTCTTGTTTGATTAACTGGTAAGCGGCTGCTTGAGTGCCAAAGACAACCCCATTCACATTAACCTGAAATAATCTATTCAGTTGTTCTTCTGTGATTTCCAAAAATGGAGAAACAGCTTCAATCCCCGCATTGTTTACAAAAACATCTAAACGGCCAAACTGATCTACTGTCTCTTTAACCAAATTGAATTGGTCATCACGTTTCGATACATCACCTTTCACACCAATCACATGAAAATGTTTCTCTTTAAAATCCGAAACCGTTTCATTTAGCAATGCTTCATTGATATCATGCAGCACTACACGAAAACCATCTTTACATAGTCTCTCTGCGATGCCTCTCCCTAATCCGCTTGCAGAACCTGTAACTATCGCCGTCTTGGACATAAATATTCCCCTTTCGCAATGAGTTAACGTAACTATATATTTATTTTAACAAATCAATTTTTCTCTGCTAAGGTTTGCTCTAATTTAAAATCATTCGTCCGAACTTGCTCCCACCCCAATTGCCATATCAGCGGGATGATTATGCCCGGCATGCTTTTCTACGCGTAAAAAACATTTCAATCAATGTCCTTTTCATCTTATCTTTAGACACGTAAAAAAAGGCCAAGTATTAGACCGGCCTTAACGTTCAATCTTTTATTAATATTCGTACAACTCATCAAACTGATAACCATATAAACCTTTAACTTTCACTTCTCCACAGTCCTGATCTTTCGTTAACTCTAAATAATGATTCTTGTACGGCATCGCTTCTGCTTGATCAGTTGCGCTGAAATCGAAATGGTTGCCTGTGAAATCTTTCTGACTTAGCGTGATTTCATTTCCTGATAAAGAAAGGCGAAACAGTCTAGCATGAATTGTGCATCCTTCCGCATCAAAAATTGTGAATCTGTAGCCGAACTGAGACGGAAACCTATTTGGATTTGAATCATCGGACATCATGAACTCTTTTTGATTTTCTGTCATCGTAAAGCTTACTTTTTCCTCATTTTTTACAATAGCTGCTGAAGCATTCCCTGCACTGATTGTCATAAAAAACAAAGCTAAGATTAACGTGAAGAACTTTTTCACTTAGATTCCCCCAAGCCTTTTTATTTCAATATATTGGAATATGAATCTTTGATCAATATAAACTTTGATAAATAAGTCTTTAGGGTCAATTCACACATCCTGTAATGAAAATGCTGAACTAATCTAATGATTAATCCAGCATCATACTTCATTAATTATCTAAACCATGCCTTCACTACATGATTCGTGAAATTGGGATCATTAAAAGGAACATTTGCTTTACCGAAATCTGTTATATTTAAAGCATTTCTCGCTGCCGGAGTTAAGTCTTCCCACCCGATTAATGGTTGAGTGCCCCCTGCTGCATGATCACTAATATGTAATTCATGGTTTAAGGGCCATGTGCTGTCGTAAGCAATTAATGGATGTGTATCCTTCATATTGCTTTCATTCGGTTGAACATTTGTAAATTTTCCGTGTCCAGAGTATGCAATTGATAAAACTTGTGGATTTTGATTAGCAGGATTGTCGACCCAAACTACGATGCCTTCCCAGTCATGTCTATGACCCAAACTTGGAGAAGCCTCATCCTTCGGAAAATACCAAGAATACATGATGGCCCACACGCCATTATACCAAGTTGAACGTGAATAAACTTGTCCGGTATGTTTGCTGCAACCCCCTTCAGGCGCTCCAGTCGGCTGTAACCCGCCACTCGTATTGCCTTGTGCGTCTACTGCCGGAAAGGGCACACAGCCGCTATAAACCTTCAAATACGGCTGGAACCGTTTTGCGGCTTTTTGAGAAATAGTAGTTGGGGCAACTTCATTGAACCCTACTACTTTGTCATGATCAATGACAGCAGCATCGACTGTTGGAACTAAGCTGATAAAAGCGAAAAATGACATCAACACAGCACACACAATGTTCTTCATTTCACTTTCCTCCTTATCGCATTCGTTATGTAAAGTCTAAGCTGCAAAGTCATTATACAAATAGTGGAACCTCTATTCAATCAAGTTTACAGAATCTTAAAATCAATAAACAAAATCGGTACTGGCCTGTCCTTTTTTCATTGAACATTTTTTCCGCCCTTATTGCTTCTACCTTCAACCGTTAGCTTGCAGTGCATTTCGCCTTTTTGATTTTCATCTATCCAGCCTGTACAATATTCAAAAACCCCAAAAAGGATGATGGACATGTGCGGCAGGTTTACTTTATTCTCTGCATTTGAAGATATTATTGACCACTTTGACATCAATCAATTTTTACCTAAAGACGAATACCATCCAAGCTATAATGTCGCTCCATCACAAAGCATCCTGGCAATCATCAATGATGGATCAAATAATCGCCTAGGCATGATTAGATGGGGTCTTATTCCTCCCTGGGCAAAAGATGAAAAGATCGGCTATAAAATGATCAACGCACGAGCTGAAACATTACCCGAGAAACCGGCCTTTCGAAAACCGCTTGTCAGCAAACGCTGCATCATTCCAGCCGACAGTTTTTATGAATGGAAACGGCTTGATCCCAAAACCAAAATTCCGATGCGGATCAAGCTGAAATCATCTGCTCTTTTTTCGTTTGCCGGCTTATATGAAAAGTGGAAAACAAACCAAGGGACCCCTCTTTACACCTGCACAATCATAACAACTAAGCCTAATGAACTCATGAAAGATATACACGACCGAATGCCGGTTATATTGACTCATAATCATGAAAAAGAGTGGCTGAATCCTCAACATACAAATCCTGATTATCTGCAAAGCTTACTTGTGCCTTATGATGCTGATGACATGGAAGCATATCAGGTTTCATCATTAGTGAACTCACCTAAAAATAATTCATCTGAGCTTCTTGTTGCACAGAATCGTATGTAATGATTGAATTTCTATATCATAAGATTTTGTAAATAAGCTTTAGTCCTTAGTGCCGATCTATTCTGGTTTTAATGAATATTTAGTACACAGATCAATTAGTTTTTTAATACGATTGATAATTTCATTACTAAAAAATAATATTATTATGTAAACCGTAAATAAATAAGCAATGTAAACCCCGTAAGGAGTTTACATTGCTTATTTAAACTTAATCCTTGCAGAAAATCGCTTTATTGATCAACTTTGTCAGAAAAATAACTGAACCACATTAAACTTATGAAGCCTGCAGCACCTATGATTGTAAATTGGTTGCTTTTCCAAAACAGTAAACACCTCAACAAGTTTTTTATTTCAGCCTATGCAGGGGAATCATATTGCTGTGCCTAGAGATCCGCAAATAAAAAAGTGGCCATCATCACCGTTATCTTTTATACCATAGCTTCTTATGTAATTTGATTTCTTCTGTTTGTTTTTTCTCGTCTGTCTTCCACTCCACTTTAACTAATACATCATGTCCTATCACTTCATCTTCAGGCATAAAATCAAAGGTAGCGATATGGTCTTCCATGTGTCCTCCACCTGGCATTTCTTCGCCTGTATACTCTGATAAAGCAAAATCTTCTCTGTCATCATACTTTTTCCCATCTATGAACAAGGTGATTTTTTCAACAACAGTCCTCTTTTCGTCTTTCTTACTCCCCTGCCAATACAAATTTAGAAAGTAATTAGGTCCAATTGACGTCTTGTCTGATTTTTCAAGGTTAGAAACCCACAGTCCGCTTCTTCCGCTGCCCTCATATTTCACTTTGTTTCCTGAGATCATTACAATGATTGCTACGATGCAGATTATTAAGAATGCAGCAATCATCAATAGCCATTTTTTAATGTTGTTCTTTTTTCTCATGATTTTCCTCACTTCCCTCATACTTAGTAGGAAAATGGGGTCAAAATGTTACTGATAAGAACTTAAATTAAAGCGTTACAGGGGCAAGATTAAAACTTATGACATGCTCTTACATGCATTTTTTGTTTCATAGAGTCAATTACCTTCAAAACAATTACATTCTTTAACAAAATTCCCTATGATTGTGGTAATATCTTGATGAGATATTTTCGAATTTTGAGAAAGAGGGGTTTAGATGAGCAAGATTGCTTCAGAAGTTGTTGCTACTGCGCTTAATGATTGGTACATTGCTATAAAGAAACAGAAGGTTAATGAATCAATCAAGTATTACTCAGAAATAAAAAAACAATTTGATGATATGGAAGAAGATCAGGAGGTTCTTGCATATTACAGTTTATTAGAAGAAAGACATAAGATGTTGTTACACTCATCACGAGGAGAACCATTACAAAAGCACACTTACTTTACTGAAGACAATCAAGCCTTTATTAAGAAAACCAACGACAAATTGGAATACAATTTTTATTTATTTGAAGCCATGTACGAAGCGTATAACAAAAATTACGATCGAGCTATTAATTTATACGGATTAGCAGAGAAAAAACTTGCAGAAATTCCAGATGAGATCGAAGCAGCTGAATTTTACTCCAAAGTCTCCTACCTTTACACTCTCGTTAAACAAAGTGTTGTATCGCAACACTACATAAAAAATGCCATCGCTATATATAAGCGATACCCTGATTACAAGTGCAAACTGGCTGTATCATTAATGATTGCAGCAGCAAACTATGCTGATATTAGACGATTTGAAGAGTCAGAAGAATATTATCTGGAGGCAATAAACATTGCTAAGGAAGTAAAAGATGAATTTTTGGAAGCACAGTTATATCACAATCTCAGTATCGTTTATTCTGACTGGAACAAATCCAATGAGTGTATTGAGTCTCTTGAAAAGGCTTTAGCAGAGGAATCTTGGGCAGATTCAATTTATTATACCCATTCAATATTCATGATGATTAAAGAACAATTTAAAATTGACGAAAAAGCGAAAGCCATTCATTTTTACAATAAAGCACAGGAAAGACTCATATCAATGGAGAATAACATATACGAAGCCAAAATCAGCATCTTATACAACCTTTATTGCGGTGAATTAAAAAACAACTTTAAAAATTGCATAGATCATATTGAATTTTTGAAACAACAAAATGACCTTGAAAGTGTTGATGAATTAGCTTACTTAGCCGCAAAAAGATTTGAAACAATAGGTGCTTTTGAAGAGGCTGCAAGCTTTTTCAATGAAAAGATTTGGGCTGAACAGAAAATGAATCAGGTGGAGGGAATCTTATGAAAAAACTAGTGCTTTGCGTGTCTATTTTAACTGTGATATTAAGTGCAGTAGCTTTAACGCAATTGAGTACAGATTCACCATCTAGCATCCAAGTTGCTGAAAGGCCAGTCGGAGGTTAAGGATAAGATCAATGAATATAGCCCACCTCATGAGAGTGGGCTTTTTGTTTTTTCATTACTCCAAACTCGCTATATCTTAAGGCGAATAAGTACCTATTATATAATTAGACCCTTTAATTCTTATCAGAGAACTACAAAATGATAAAATGTTATCACGACTTATTAACAGTTAAAAGAGGGATTAATTTGAAAGAAAAATTATATTCATGTTTAATTTTAGGCTTTATTGTAACTCCGGATCATTTAATCGAGGCTGCATTTCAATTGTATCGTAAACAATGGATTGAGTCTGGTATGAAAATTGCTCATCCTGAAGATATTCCTGAAGAATATAAAAACGGTGATTGCTTAAAATTTCAAGTTCTGTTGAAACAATTGAAAAACCTAAATCTTGACTTAGAAAATTTTGAAATTGACGGCTTTCATGTTTAACTGCGTTGCATGTTTTTCAAAGGTGTAACTGTCTTTTTCTTTGTAATTTTAAGCTGCAGGAAATGATCCATCGGCTTGGTCATTTCGATACCTTTCTTTATTCGTATTCAATAAAGACTTTGTGATCATCGACAAACATTTCACTTCCATCGGATAAGTGTATCCAAAAAGCTTCCTCTGGTTCTTCTCTATAGTCATAAATCGCAGTAACTTTGACGTTTGACTCGTCTTTGATTGGTTTTCCAACTGTTATTTTCGTTTTTTCCTCTGGCAAAGTAATGGATCTAATCATCAAAGCCCTCCCATCATTTTTGTTTTACTCTCCCCTTTCCTTTCTGGAAATATGCCGCTTTAAAGCCTAATTAACGCCATCTTCAGTAAATTTAAAGGTTTGTTTTAAGTGGCGTCCTTCTTTCCCCTTTTGTGTCCAAATAATATCAACTTCTAATTCAGAAGCCTTATCTGCCAGCATAAAATGCTTGAACCTCAACGGCGAACCATCGTTTAAACTGTCAGCTAACGTTTTAGAATCTTCTTTTTGTTTTATACAATTTTCATCAGGACAACCAAAAAGTGAAAACCTTGTGATTGAATCAGGGTCATTTCTATACAGTTGCACATCCACTGTAGCTGCTTTTTCCCCTATGTTTTTGACTTCCAAGGAATATACTTTATATTCCCCGTTTTGAGGGCTCGCAAATTCCTTTACATTCTTTGCTTCACTTACTTTTACTAACCACTGGTCTGTTTTTTGTGTAATGGGCAACACCGTAAAAGTCAGGGCTTGCGCTTTTGATTGAACAAAGGTAAATCCAAATATTAAAACACATAAGGAAAATAATACCCTTTTCACTTTTTTTATCCCTTCTTTCTTTTTCATTCGCTTTTCAATAAAAGTGTGTCTTAGACATGATGTTGAGCAGTTTACAAGCTCTTAACCATCTAAGGGTATGTGCCTTACCGCTCGTCATTTATTTCTTTCGGTATCTGAGATGGTGCTTTAGGAACTTTTCGCAGTTTGTTATTGATCACATCAGAAGAGTAGAGCGTAACAACCATACTCCCCCCACGCCGTTTTGCCCGAATGAGTATTGGTTGATTATATTGGTTTTGAAAGAGAAAGTCTGGACCTCCCCAGCTTACTGTAGCATCACGTCCGGGAGGAACATATGGCACGCTTCTTGTATGAGAATAGCGCTGAACAATTCGCAGCCCCGCACGATCAACAGCATTAAATAGTGTTGATGATACCTGACAAATTCCTCCGCCCACGCCTTCAGATAACTCACCTTTAACGATAATGGGCGCACTCTTATAGCCTTTGTCCCGCGTTCTCATTCCAACAACTTGATTAAATGAAAACGTCTCATTAGGGAAAACAACATGGTTGTCAATTGCTTTAGCAGAAAGTGAAATATTGTGGGAACGGCTTTCATTGCTCGAATTAAAATAAGTTACGTACTGACCGAGCTTCTGCGTACTGATGTGAGCAAGCAATTCGCTGTCAACTTTCGGATAAATATTCAATTCAGGCACTTCTACCTTGGAGGGGCCTTGGCCGTAGAAATAAGCATAAAACTTTTCCATAAATGGCTGTTGATACAGTTTGTAACCAACCCTGCCCGGGATGATGTTCCCCTGATCGTTAACTGCAGCATTTATCGGCTCACGGTAAATTTGCTGATCGAGCTGCAAGATGAACTTACGGTACTTTTCATGGTCAATCAGCGGCGTACCGGGAAGAGGCATCGTAAAGTTTTCACGGTTAACAGTGGCAATCGTCCGTCCCTCTTGTGTGACCGTTAAGCTGTCAGGCTGTTCGCTCGGCTGAGCCAATAATAATAGACCAGTGATCCAAATTTGTATCATAAGTCGGTTTACCTCCCGACCATTAGTATGAACAGCAGCATATCCTTTGATGTATTTCTTCCCATCGTTTGTTTGAATATTTAGATGTTGATTTAAGCAATAAAAAAGCCCTCATAGAGAGCTATATCTTTAATTGTTCACATCAACCCGAGCTCACTGAAACACACGGTTTAAATCGTTGAACAAGTTTAAAATGATAGAGCATCTCCCTCGCATGAGGATGCCTTTTTGTTCCTGTCTAAATAAAAAGATCATTTTATAACAACAATAAAATAATCCTTTTCAATATTTTTTTATTGTAAAACGATAAATTGTGTGTTAAATTCAATTTGACAATAAATTAGTGAGGTGCTTTTTATGAATCGAGTGTCAACACTCTTTTTAAAGATTGCTGTTATTCTAATTGGAATTCCGATTCTTGCTTTGTGCATTTTTGTGGTGCCTAAGATAGCCAATTATACAGCAGAATTATTTCCAAATATGGCTTATATACAATATCTCGTTTTCATCTTTTTGTATGGAGCGGCGATACCTTTTTACTTTGCTCTTTATCAAGCGTTTAAGCTTTTAAGCTATATCGACAAGAACAAAGCTTTCTCTAAAATTTCTGTAAGAGCTTTAAAGAATATTAAATACTGTGCGGTCACTATCAGTATCTTGTTTGCGGCAGGCATGCCATTCTTTTATCTCATGGCCGAGGTAGACGACGCCCCGGGTATCATTGTCATCGGATTGGTCATTATTTTTGCTTCAATGGTGATAGCAGTCTTTGCTGCTGTTCTTCAAAAACTGTTAAAAGAAGCGATTGATATAAAATCAGAAAATGACTTAACGGTCTGAGGTGATGAACATGGCAATTATTATCAATATTGATGTGATGCTTGCTAAAAGGAAAATGAGCGTAACAGAGCTTTCGGAGAGGGTTGGCATAACGATGGCTAATCTTTCTATATTGAAAAACGGAAAAGCAAAGGCCATTCGATTATCAACCTTAGAAGCGATTTGTAAGGCTTTAGAATGTCAGCCCGGAGATATTCTGGAATACCGAAATGAAGAAGACACACAGGATTCATAAAGAAGAAATATTTATCATCAAAAGAAAAATAAAGTGATTTGGCGGTGATCCTATGGACGTAACTCTATGTCCATCTAAGCGTGCCTTACATATATCCAGAAAAAAACTTGGGGGGCACACATCATGAGAGCTCTAAAACAACTCGTTCGTTTTGGTTGGGAACAGGCCCTTTCATGTTTGTTTCCTGTCGTTATTTTTGCCTCTTTGGCTATTACACAAATCATCCCTCTTCCCTTCTTGCCGCGGTATGACTGGCTGCTCATCATCTGCGTTCTCATGCAGTGGTGGATGGTGCGTTCCGGGCTTGAAACACGGGATGAATTAAAAGTGATCACCTTGTTCCACCTAATTGGACTTGCTCTTGAACTTTTCAAAGTGCATATGGGCTCCTGGTCTTATCCAGAAGAAGGATATTCCAAAATGTTTGGGGTGCCTTTATATAGCGGCTTCATGTACGCAAGTGTAGCCAGTTATCTATGCCAGGCGTGGAGAAGGCTTAATGTTGAACTGGTCAAGTGGCCGCCGTTTTTTGTAGTTGTACCGCTTGCGGCTGCGATTTATTTGAATTTTTTCACCCACCATTATTCGATTGACATTCGCTGGTGGTTATCTGGACTTGTCATCTTTGTCTTTTGGCAATCATGGGTCATATACGAGGTGAATGGAACTCGCTACCGTATGCCGCTTGCACTTTCTTTTGTGCTCATCGGATTTTTTATATGGATAGCCGAAAATATCGCAACCTTTTTCGGGGCTTGGACATATCCAAACCAAACTGATGCATGGAGTCTCGTTCATCTAGGAAAGGTGAGTTCATGGCTTTTATTAGTGATTGTTAGCTTTCTTATAGTTGCAACGTTAAAACAAGTAAAGGAACAGAATTCCACAAAGGCAGAAACTGCCAATTTTTATAACTGTTAAAACCCTTTTTAAAAAAGTCTTGGTCCTGCGAATGGCAGGGTCAAGACTTTTTCAGGTTGAAGCTCTCCTAGCGCACAAAGTTTCAATAAGATACTGGGAAAAAGCAACGTTCGAATTGTTGCTTTTTTCTTATGATTGATCGCCTTATGTTTTTTTGTGTACGGATTTAAATCACGTCTGCTTTCAAGACCTTGATAAACTCTTGCGCCGCCGGCGTTATTTCATCAAATGAATGCGCGATAACGCCAATATCGCGGGTGATCCGCGGAAAGATGTCTTTTTTGATCAATTGATGCGGGACAGATGACAGTGTAAAGTTTGAAATAATGCCTATGCCCAAGTTGTTTTTAACCATATTGATCAAGGTTTCGGCATTTTGCACAGTTAAGTTTTCCTTTAATTCAATGCGGTGCTGCTGAAACGTGTTTGACATCGCAATTTCATGACCGCCTTTGCAAAAAATAAGGTCATCTTGATATGTTTTGAGGTCGACATGCTTTTCCTGTTTTAATTCGTCATATTGCGGCGGGATGACAGCCACCATATAGTCTTTGCACAATAGTTGATGGTCAAACGGTTCAAATGGAGATGCTGCGACCCCAATATCAACCGTCCGATCCTCGACCCATCCTTTGATTTGATCAGAGGTCCCTTCGACCAATTCTATGCGGATCAGCGGGTAGTTTGATCTGAATGCCGCAATCGCCTGCGGCATGATAATTGTTGAAACAGCAGGAAATGAACCGATTTTCACCTTCCCGCTTAGCAGCTTGTTTTCCCGGTTGGCTACTTGATATATTTTGCTTTCAATCCCCTTCATTTGCCTCGCCAGCAGTAAAATTTCCTTTCCGACATCAGTCAGCATTAAACCATGATGTTTATCTCTGATCAATAATTTCAGCTGCAGCGAGCTTTCCAGATTTTTAATCGCTTTGCTAACCGCTGGCTGAGAGATGAACAATTCTTTTGCCGCTTCTGTAATATTCAATTTCTCCCCGACTTTTACAAATATGTGAAGATGGTTCATGTTCATAACCATTTGGTTATACCCCCGATAATAAAAATGTATTTCAGTTATATATAAATGTAACATATGATAGAAACCAGCACGAATATTTAAACAAGAAAGGCGGCTTTATAATGGTAAAAGTCATGCTGGGAATCATATCTGTCACACTTATTTGGGGCTATACTTGGGTAGCGATGAAAGTAGGAATACATGACATCCCTCCGCTTTTGTTTTCGGCTTTGCGCCTGTTTATCGGGGCGGTTCCTTTATTTCTCATTCTCTTCATTCAAAGAAAGAAACTTTCAATAGGAAAAGCACATGTCAAAAGCTATATTATCATGAGCCTGCTGATGGGTCTGGGCTATATGGGGATCTTAACGTATGGAATGCAATTTGTTGATTCAGGAAAAACCTCTGTTTTGGTGTATACGATGCCTATATTTGTTACGGTGATCAGCCATTTTACATTAAACGAAAAAATGAATGTGTATAAAACGATCGGGCTGATAAGCGGCTTCTTTGGACTTTTATTTATATTTGGAAAAGAAATGTTGCATGTCGATCAAAGCGCTTTATTTGGAGAACTATGCGTCCTTGCGGCAGCGCTTAGCTGGGGAATCGCAAATGTGTTTAGCAAACTTCAATTCAAGCATATCGATATCATTCATATGAATGCCTGGCATCTTCTGATGGGAGCCGTCATGTTATTGGTTTTCTCCTTTATATTGGAACCGGTCCATTCAGCCAAGTGGACATATCAGGCGGTATGGTCATTGGTGTTTAATGGTTTGCTTTCTACCGGCTTTACATTTGTCGTATGGTTTTGGGTGCTCAATCAAATCGAAGCGTCAAAAGCATCCATGGCACTAATGTTCGTTCCCGTATTGGCTCTATTCTTTGGATGGCTGCAATTGCACGAACAGATCACCATAAACATCATCATCGGCGCAATGCTGATATGCTGCGGCATCTTTATGAATACATTTAAATTTTCACGTCAGAAAGTGTGAATGCATATACATTTCTCGGGAGTGATATTTAGTAATAACAATTTGCCAAAGCCTTTAGAGAAAATGAAAGATTTTTATACAACGTTTTTCATAAAACCGAAAACGACAAATACATCAATCCAAAAAATAATTTGAAACTATTTCATACAGCTTCAATCAGGAACCCGGCTTGAGCAAATAAGACGGTCGGATCTGATGCAGGGAAAATGAAAAAGAGCATGTAAATTAATGCTCTTTTTGTTTTAAATTTATTTAAAATACTTCTTTATCTTGATCCCTTTGCCTCTCCAATAAAAGAATGTAACGTGTTAAGGTTTAATAAAAACTTCATTAGGAGTGGTTCTTTGCTTAAAGCTTCAAAAATTTTTATTTCATGTGCAGCTTTGATACTATGTGTGTATTCTCTATATAGTCAAAGTGAATTCCTCTTGGTTTCTCTCCAAGTATTAGTTGCACTTCTCTTTGTTTTAGTGGGAGTGGAATCACTTTCAAAAAAACAAACAAGGTCAGGGTATTTGTTGTTCGGATCAGCGGCCTTTATACTTGTTGTGAACGTTGTAAAATACGTGATTTAAGTTAAACAAAGGAATGTGGAGTCCCAGAACCAATACATCACCGCAGCGACAATGCTCATTATCGATTCTTCGCTTATCGGTTTTTCGAAAGTTATTTTTGCATTCTCTTCAGGCAAAATAATCGATTTAATCATTCACTTCATTCCAAGTTTGTTTTACACGGTTGCGTCCTCAAGTAACTTCTAATTA
Organism: Bacillus sp. G16; assembly: GCF_021282335.1. Taxonomy (NCBI): domain Bacteria; kingdom Bacillati; phylum Bacillota; class Bacilli; order Caryophanales; family Bacillaceae; genus Bacillus; species Bacillus sp. G16. Next base: position 51,686 of record NZ_JAJSOZ010000006.1, read on the forward strand.
CAAGATTCAATATTACTCGTTAGTACACTTGGCCCCAACTTTTGAGTTCTAGAATGAGAAAGACGTACTTGAACTTTAACATTCTTCATTTCGGCTGTAATTAAGTCAAATCTTCCCGCCCAACTAGGGCTCTCTTCCTCAGGAGTAGGATAAAGTTTAAACCGCCAACTAATTTCACCGGGTTTAGAAGCAAATCCTTCATAACTGTCGTAATTTCCATAAGAAGATGGTTCGGGAAGGTGGACAGCAAGAATGCTTATATTCGTTCTGGCAGCACTCGGTGGATTTAATTGCACCTTATAGATTAATGCCACACCTTTTGCATTTTTAAGGTTTTGATCCACCGGTTCCAGTATTACACTACAAGGCATTGAATTAGCATTTACTTGAGTTGGATAAGCAACAACAGCAGACAATAAGGATATAACTAAAATAAATCGTTTCACTGGATATCCCTCACAATTTTTTTAGTTAATTTCCCTTATTTCTGGATTGATTATTCAGTGCTCGATGTTCACAGACTTTATCCATTATTTTGTTTTTGTAGAAATCCCATTTATTTTCTTTTAACAATTATTTCGACTTCATCACCTTCAATAAGCTCAAAACTGTCTGGCACATTTCATTCTGTTAATATATCGATTCCGGTTCATAACTCACCTGCATCATGCATTACGAATTTTCATCTTTTACACACCATACTTCATTATCATTTTATAAATCATAGTCTAGTTGATTAAATTCGGAAGGATTAGAACTGATTCAATCTCAAATAATTAAACATCTTGGTCATCTCTCTTATTCTTGTTGTGCCTTTGAATAGTATTTCGGCGAGCTATTACTGCAGGTATTAATAGCAGAGTACCAACAATAAGCAACATAAAAAAGATTACAAACAACGCTCCTGTACCCGGCACAATTTCTTCATAGGTAATAAAGCGTTCATCCCCCTGCAGGACGAAGAACCTAGAATTTTCGAGAAAGGCTAGATGAAAGGCTATAGACGTCCATAAGCTTCCTGTTACAATGCGCAGAAGTTGAAGGATGAATCCAAAAGACAACAATAAAACAATGTAATCTAATGTGATAGCAGGTGATTCAATTCCTGCTATATATTGCAAACCACTTACAGTTAATGGTGCAAGCACAAACAGGATCGGCTGAAGGAGTAAAGATATGAAACAGTTAAACCGCCTGTTTAGAGCATTGTACACTGTCCCACGAAAAGTTAATTCCTCTGGAAAAGCTTCATAAAAGAAAGCGATAATCATGTTTAAGAGCAATACTGTAACCAAATGGGCAGAGAAGTGAAATTGTGCAACTTTGATCCAGCCCAATAAATGGGCAATAGTGAATCCGGATCCGGATAGAATAATCACATACATTGCTCCCATAATGGCTTTCGGAATGGCTTGCCGCCACCCAGACAGTCCGATAGAGTAGAATGGTCTACTAGAAAACCGCTTAAGAAGAATGTAGAGCAACGGGACAGTAATTAATGTCACTAAACCTGCTTGGATACCTTGCTGCAAAAGCTTGGAAGCTCCTGCTTGGCGGGCCATTGAACCGATTAAAGTAGCAAAAAACAAAGCAAAAACGAACGTTCCCCAGCTGAGCAAAATAGTTACCAACCATTTTGGATGATTGTTTTGTTTTCCGCTTTGGGTATGAAGGTGCATTTGGATACCCCTTTCACATCTTTATATAAGCACTAAACAAAAAAGCAAATTGTGCAACTTATATTTAAACTTTATTATCTCGATACGTTCCAGATGCAGTTATTGTTTCAAATTTCTGCATCCCCCTACTTCCTTCTGATTAAATTCAGCATAAAAAAGCGATCTGCTATTATATGTTTTCCTAATAAAAGGACATATAACAACATTCCAGGTTATTTAAAAACTATAATAAAAAAATGCCCCATAAGTTCAGGGGCATTTGGCAATGATTCTATTCATTTATTGTATTCATTAACTCGAAGAAATATTCAGGTTTATGGGTCTTATTTAGCTTATACCATGAATGCAATGTATCCGGTGCAAATACATCTAATTTTTTCAATACTTCCATCGCAAATTCCAGGGGAGCTATTCCTGATGCAGTAACCAAATTTTCATCAGATACTGCAGGTCCCTTCTCATATAATTTTTCTCCTTTATAAGTAGGACAAACCATTTTCATATACTCTAAGTCATTGCTTGTATGCTTTCTAGAATCTAAGTATCCATAATTCGCGAGGCCTTGGGTTGCACCACAAATGGCAGCAACAATCGTGCCAAGCTCTAAAGCTTCGCCAACTTTTTTCAAGATCGGTTGATGAGTATCTTCTCCCCAAGTATTCCCTCCGGGTAAAAATAAGAGATCTTCACTCTCAAGCGTACACTCATCAAGGGACATATCTGGTTTTATGCTGAGCCCTCCCATCGTCGTAATCATTTCTTTATTAACTCCTACTGTAACTACTTTTAAAGGGGCTACATCTTTTTTGAAATATCTCCCTGAGTTTAGTTCAGCAATCAAATATCCATATTCCCAGTCTGACATTGTATCAAATACATAAAGATAAACTTTTTTTGTTTTCACTCATAACACTCCAATCCCAATTGATAAAGCCCATTGAATGACTTCGTGCCCACCCTTTTAAATAATGCCATACGGGTGGCAAATAGAAACAATTATAAAATCTCATGCTACACCTAACCTATTATCAATGATATAACATTTCACATAATGTTTACCTTTAAAATTTGTGTTTTTCTATTTTCTTATTCCTCTCTTTTCCCTCGTGACCCTAGTTCTCTTAACATATTAAAAATAAGAAAACGAAATGAATGAAAAGAGTTTTGTTAAACTAACTGTCATGAGGAACATTTCATGGAAATATATCGATTTTACTCCTATTTTTATGGTATTAATAGAAGGTGAATACAAAATCAATTGAATTAGGAGGCCTTGATTAATTTGAAAAATAAAGCGACATTAAAACTTGGAATATGTATTGGACTTTTATGTTTAAGCCTTACTGGTTTCAAACCCTTTGACGGATCAACGCATGCTGAAGCAAAAGCCATAGAAGACACAAAAATGACAAGCCGTATAACTATTAAAAAATTTGTTCAACTTGAGAAAAAATTTGATGCCAGGCTTGGCGTTTATGCAATTGACACAGGTACAAACAAGACTATCGCCTATCGGCCGAATGAACGGTTTGCTTACGCATCAACCTATAAAGTACTAGCCGCAGCTGCTGTCCTGAAGAAAAACTCAATTGAAAAACTTAATGAAGTCATCCACTACAGCAAAGACGATCTTGTTACATATTCTCCAATCACAGAAAAACACGTAGATACAGGCATGAGCCTGAAGGAAATCTCAGAAGCTGCTATCCGTTACAGCGATAATACTGCCGGGAACATATTGTTGCAACAACTTGGCGGCCCTAAAGGTTTCGAAAAGTCACTGAAACAGATTGGGGATCATGTAACCAAGGCTAATCGATTCGAGACGGATCTAAACTCTGCAGTTCCTGGGGATATTCGTGACACAAGCACCGCAAAAGCACTAGCAACCGACCTTAAAGCTTTCACAGTGGATAACACTCTCACGACTGATAAGCGCACGATCTTAACTGATTGGATGCGTGGGAACGCTACTGGTGACGAACTGATTCGGGCAGGCGCTCCTATAGGGTGGGAAGTCGGCGATAAATCTGGAGCCGGAAGTTACGGAACACGAAACGACATTGCTATCGTTTGGCCGCCTAATAGAGCTCCTATTATTTTGGCAATCCTATCAAACCGGTTTACGAAAGATGCTCATTATGATAATGCTCTTATTGCTGAGGCTGCAAAAGTCGTCCTTAACGATCTCAAATCGTAGATGAAGACTCCTTTTTGGAGTCTTCTTATTCTGAAACCAGTTTATAATACTCTTAGTTATTCGGACCCACTTCCCAATATTTCGTCCCGTTAAAAGACACTAACGTGTCAAACCATATCTCAAAATTGGAATCTAAGTTAACCGAGTCTTCAATATCATCAATTGAATCTAGATATAACATATAACCTAATCCGTTTCTTGATTTGTTTGTGTCAATGACATATCTTCCATCATAATGATATCCAATTAGGACGTATCCCTCGGGGAAATCTTGAACTCCATTATAATCAATAATTCCTTCTGTGCTAAGTAATTCAATACCGTCAAACATTTCCATCCCATTATGTTGTAACAAAAACTCTTTATAATCATTAGGGAATGTAACACCTAACTTCTTTTCTAAATTGCTAATTTCTTGAGGACTTGATGGATCTCTGAAACGAAAAGTAGCATCTTCCATGACATACCCACCATGATGGAACATAGGGAATGTACCATAATTAGAACCTGCTTTCTTAATACCATCGAGAGTCATGTGAACTAACTTTCCTTCTTCCATAAAAGCTCCTCCTTCGCAAATTACCCTACTAAATTTCACCATACAAAAGATTCTAAGAGGTGATTGAGATATTTAATGAAGCATTTACCAATAGACTTTTGGAGTACACTTCTATTAAGGTTAAAAAAAGATCGGCAGATGCACCAACATCTAACCGATCTGCAAGAATAGCTCCTCTTATAAGCTTCACAGGGACCCCATTTGATTCTGTAACTTCCATACTCAAACACTCTGTGTTCTCCCGGTTCCGTTACATTTCCCTTCATTGCTACAGTCAACACTTTACTAGCTGGTGATGGCTTATCTGATACACTTATCGCTTTTTCCATATAGTCATAACTGTTGTTAGCTATTAAAACTGTAGAGGGTTCAATATCATCGTTTTATGTTTACATCAATTACGTTATAAAAGGCATTAGAGGTATCCGCAACATCCCACACCCCTAGAATAACATGATAACCACTGCGATCAGTTGGTACATAAATCTTATGAGATAGATTAGTATCAGCCTTTGAACCATCGTGATCTACAGTTCCAATTAACTCAAACTCATCCCTTGTTAAAGGTTTGTTTGGATTCCAATCTTTCTTGGTTATATAATAGTGCCACTTTGATGTTGCGTGAGGAGCAGTATAGTGCCAAGTAAAGGTGTTTAGACCCCCACGTATGTTTTGTTTAACCCAATGATCTGCAGTCTGCCTGTCTAACCCAAAATCAATTTGACCCGAGCCTCCATTTGCTGATGCAATTTTCCCATCTGGTGGACCCGCGGACGGAAACCCTTTTGGTCCTTCTACCGATTGAGGATTATCAACTACGGAACCATATTTTTGAGTAGCTGCCGTCCAACCAATTATTTGTTTTTCTAATGATCCCATATACGCGCGACTAGCAGGTTCTTTTATATACCCGTGTGCAGATACATCACCTGCAAATAAAGTAGCACCAACACCTAGAACAGCAGTTAGAACAGCACCTTTGATAAAACCCTTCATTACTACCTCATTCCTCCCTTTGTTGTAAAATTTTTCTCTTTCCTACTATAATAATTCATTACATGTAAGGTAATCTCCTTCTTTATTTTTGATAACGTTTAAAGAACTTCATGTTCCCCGGCTTCTTTGTTCTTCAGCTTATTGACAAACCCTCTTTGCATACAGCTTTCCATTTCAGTCACAGATACCGAACACTTTATCAATCTCTTTTTGATCTTTTGGCAACTCTATAAAACACTTATCATCTCTAATATCATTTAACCCCATTTTCGTTGAGATCGGCTTTTCACATTGTTTACACTTTATTTGACCTCACCTTATTTTCTGATTAAAATTGTTGTTTTTATTGAGATTCCTCATTAAAAAAAGCGCTCTGCTTTCTGCTGCAGATGCGCTTCATCTCTCAATATATGGACATATACCATCATTCCAGATTATTCGTACTTAATAACTCTATCTTCTAGTTACTGAATCTTTCTTAAAAGCTTCTAACTGCTCAAACTTTTAAAAACTAAGACGGTATACCTCCAATATAATTACAACATAAACTAAGAAAATCCTATAACATTGTTTTTCGGGTTTGCAATGGATAGGAAAACTTAACAATTCTTTTCGAATTCGAAATAAAATGATAGTTTTATATTATTTTATGCGAGAAATTTTTGGTGAAAGATTAGCATTATTTATAGAAGAAATGAAAGAAATACTCAGCAAATATCCCGACATTCCCAAAATTTAAATGGCTATCATCCGGGACATTGATAAAACCAATCATAAGAAAAATGCAACCGTTTATCATTACGCTCTTTTACTATCAATTCCCGCTGAAGCAAAAAACAAGATACTTTGATACTTCTATAAGTCTCTTTCTTTTTAACAGAAACCGCAGATATAACAGCAGAAATAACTATCCGCTCCGCTTCTTATACACTCTCTGTAACATGGAGAATTAAAAAAGGAAGGTCGTTCATATACATAGGAGGAGCTTCCTGGATAAGTCCATGGATAAGGATTATATTCTTGTCGCTGATACAAATGGAAAGACGGGTAATAATACAACATGTTCAACTCCTTTTTCAGTTTCCAATATTATACTTATCTATACCCTTTTTAGGTGATTGTCTCTGTATAATTGGGTGGTTGCCTAGTGGATTTTTATTCTGCAAAGTCATGGGTGCATGTTCTATTTGACATTGCAGCTGAACTTAAAATCCATTCATCAAGATCTAGAATTTCACATAATCTTACGCACCATTCACCCTGATCCGCTGGCCATCTTTGATTTCTTCCGATGCGTTCTCTACTCCCGACGACGGCTGGGAGATCGTATTAAAAATCCTCAGCCATGGCGCTAGACCGGAGATTTTATATGTACCCTTCGTGATTAAAAAATTATATGTATTTAATTTCTGATGTAATTCATCTGGCTCTTTCACAGTTGCCTCCAAAATACTTTGCATTGTCCCAGCACAAGCTGTGAACCCCTGATTAGTTCACCCTTGGCTTATTTTTAATATCAATTAAGTAAGTCTCTGATGAGCAGTTTCATTAGATTATTTTCCACCCTCTTCTTTGATGTGTTTTTTAATGCTGCGAATGCTTCATTATTTTTAAAAAAGAGGTCATGGCTTTAAAGTATTAATTACCTCGAAAATCTCCATGCCCTCTGGAACATCCATATACCTTGATTAGTGAACTCACCTAAAAACAATTCGCCAGAGCTCATTGAATCCGATTAAGTACCACTACCATATTGCTTTATTATGGTGATATTTTGTTTGTATCGCCAATGTTGCTGTATTCAATAAAAGAACCTTTTGTTGAAGAAGTAAGACTTAAAAATTTTTAATAGATCATTTCCACTCTTCTTTTAAAATAGCGTAATAATATTCATCCCACCATTCATTGCCTTTGGGAATACATTTTTTAAAAAAGCCTTCTCTTCTCATTCCAATTTTCTCCATAACTCGGTATGATGGAATATTCTCAGGTTGACACGTAGCTATAATCCTATGTAAGTTCATTTCTTTAAATCCATATTCCAAGATAGCTTGTGCTGCTTCAGAAGCATACCCTCTATTTTGATAATTAGGATTAAACACCCATCCAATCTCATATGTATGTTCACCAAAATACTTTAAAAAAACAATATGCCCTATAAGACAACCTTCATCTATTAGTACTACTGGAAATTTCTCAGCGTTATCACCTTTGTTTTCAATTACAAATTCTTTTGCATCTTCTTCAGTAAAAACCCCTTCTGGTATATACTTCATCACATTAATATCTGATGTATACTCATATACAGCTTGCCAATCTTTGAATTCAAATTCACGTATCAGTAACCTTTTTGTTGTTATATGCATTAAAGTAACTCCCATCAAAAATACTTAAACCCAATCTTTATTTCGATATTAAGACAACAATAACCTCTTTAAATACTATCCTTATTCAACAATATGGCTCCTTACTTGAACAACTCAAGAAATTTTGACAGTGAACAGGCAATGGAATATGATTCACCATAATAAAACCCCCGCCCTTTTCTTTATTGGGGTGGGGTTTTTTCGTTCTAAGATAATATTAATCTTCCTTTGCTAATTCCATCAGCCTGCAACTCCTAGTTAGGGCATATGGGGGGGATATCTGATGGCTCGCTACACACATCAGCCATTATAATATTTCAATGTAGCCTTCTGTTCCATGAACACGAATTCGTTGCCCATCTTTTATCAGTCGGGTCGCATTTTCAACTCCAACAACTGCTGGTAAGCCATATTCACGCGCTATAACTGCTCCATGAGTCATCAATCCACCAACTTCGGTGACTAGGCCTTTTATGGATACAAACAATGGTGTCCAGCTAGGATCAGTAAAGGAGGTCACTAATATATCTCCCTCTTCTAGAACAGCATCTTCCATGTTTAAGATGACACGTGCTCGTCCCTCTATAACTCCGGACGAAACGGGTAGACCTACAATGGCTTCGGGTGGGAGATTTTCTCGTTTGTACTGACCTACAATGATTTCACCTTCAGACGTGATAACACGTGGTGGAGTTAGTTTTTCGTATAACTTGTACTCGTCTTTTCGTTTGCTGATGATCTGGTAATCCAGTTGATTTGTGCGTACGGCTTCGTGAAGTTCTTCAAACGTAAGATCGAATATATCTTCTTTTTCATGAATAACGCCCGCTAGTACGAGTCGTTCGGCTTCTTTTAGTAAAGCCTGCTTATAAACGAAGTAGCGATGAACCATGCCGTATTTTGGATATTCCCGGTAACCGCTGAAATTTCGGATCAGGTCGATCATCCGTTTTGTTTCTTTGGCTTTTTGATCACCATCCGGTAATTGCTTCAATCGATCTAATAACTCTAGCTCTTTTTGTAAAGCTTCCTGTCGCCCTTGCTCAAATTTCCGATGGCTGGCATTAGGCTTAAAGTTTTTGATGTTACCCAGAATCAACGGGACAAGTGTAATAGGTTTCTCGCTCCAACGAGTTCTAGAAATATCGATTTCCCCGACACATCGCATTCCGTATTTGCTGAGATAATCATAGATAGCGTCTCGGGTTTCCTGTCCACCATCCAACTTAAGCAGTTCATCTAAAAAGTGATCATCTTTTACATGTTGTAAATAATCAATGACTTCCGGATAAGGACGAATCACATCTGCGACATCTAATAGCGCCAGACCCATTTCCGAAGTAATATTGTTGGGGACAGATTGAGAAAGCGTATCTGCTGCGTTTTTTTCACCCAACCATTCGTTCATTTTTTCATTGATCCATGATGAAGCATTCATAGCAGCCATAATCACAGCCGAACTTTGCGGGTCAAACAAAATCTTCTTTAATTGCTGAATATCTTCCAAGATAAAATCAAATAAATCGGATCCTGATTTAATTTGGATGTCTTGTTTTAACTCTTCTATCGATATTTGACTGCGCTTAATCAGATCAGAAACGATGGTGGGGTCGTTTTCGATTAGTACTTGAGATCCCGCAGACGACATACTTTTATTACTTTTACCGGGACTCTGTTCTTTTTGATCATTTGGTAATGATTTTATAAAGTCTCGCTCTACGATGGTCATAAGTGCGTCTTTTAAGAGCGGATCGTGTTGTCCCATGCCATTTAATAAAAATTCTCTGCTCTCAGGTGATGCCAGATTATGTGTGACATCAACAAATAACCTTCCACCAGCTTTACGCATAGGTGCAGAAGTCGTCAACAGAAAAAAAGACAATCCCAGTGGTTTTATGGGATCCGTCATCATTTGTTGATGACCGACAGAGATATAGACGTGATTTTCCTGATGATCCGCTTCAGGGATCGGATATAAAGTCGTGATTGGCCGACTCTGGACAATATAAAAAGTATCGTCAACCAAACACCATTCGATATCTTGCGGCTGGCCGAAATGAGCTTCGATCTGTCTTCCGATGCATGCCAGTTGTAAAATTTGTTCATCAGTCAGTGTTTGGGTCTTTTGCTGATCAGGATCGATCTGCTGTGTTTTTGTTCCGCCTTCTTTTCGTCCATAGATAGCCAATTTTTTGGCTGCTATCCTCTTATCGACGATTTGCCCATTCTTTACTTTATAACAATCGGCAGATACCAAGCCAGAGACCAGTGCTTCACCAAGTCCAAAACTGGCATCGATGGATAACACCTTTCGGTTGTAAGTAATTGGATCAGCGGTAAATAAAATCCCCGAAGTCTGTGGGAAAACCATCCTTTGAACGATAACGGATAAATAAACCTGGCTGTGGTCAAATCCATTTTGCATACGGTAGATCACCGCGCGATCCGTAAATAGGGAAGCCCAGCATTTGCTGATATGCTGCAAGATGGCATCAACGCCGATGATATTTAAATAGGTATCTTGTTGACCGGCAAAAGAGGCATGTGGTAAATCTTCAGCAGTCGCACTAGAACGCACTGCATAAGCATGTTCTTCCCCAAACCGGGAGATATTGTAAGCAACTGCTTTCACAACATCGGAAGGAATTTCCGCTTTTATAAGGATTTCCCGAATCTTCCCGCTGATTTCAGCGATTTGATCTCGATCTTCTACTTTTAACATGGTTAGCTGATCCAACAAAGCATGATACGTTTCGTTTTGTTCGATGGCTTTTTGAAACCCCACGGTTGTAACACAAAATCCTTCGGGTACTTGGATCCCTTCAATTTTTGATAATTCTCCTAAATTTAACCCTTTTCCGCCAACAACCATAAGCTGTGTTTTTTCCATTTCCTGAAAACCGAGAACCAATGAACTCATTCTACATCTCCCCTTCGAAAAAAATTGACAAGAGCTTCCCAGTATGATATAATTAAAATATATAGTGGATATCTATGTACTTTTATAAGGAAACAGACGTAGTCTGATTATATCAGCGTGTCTGGTTTTGTGCAATATAAAAAGAACCTGAGTAATTTTACCAGGTTCTTTCTTAATTTCCTGCTACCATTAATCACATTAAAACACTTGGTTCGCGCCGACTCCGTTGCTGCATAATCCCCTAAGGAAATCCTGAAGTTGGGTTCTTTTGAACTAACTTGCTTTGTTAGTTGAGTCCTTATTTATAAATTAATATTCCGACTTAGTTTTTGTATACGGAACTTCGAGTTATTTGAGACTCATAATGGTTAAAATACATAGCCTGGATATACTTATTACGAGTAATAAGTTCCGATCCCTTATAGGAACTTTATTCTAGAGAAAGAGCAATAAAAGTATTTACAAGAAAAAGATGATCAATAATCAAAACAACATCCAATTTTTATACTAGGTATTGTTTCGCTTCGTTTCACAACAACCTATTATCTTTGTTAACCATGCTTAAGTTGTGAGCTTTTTTTATTCTCGGGTTCAACTACCTCATTTTTCTCAAGTTTTTCACAGAATTACCAATAGATCTACTAGAGCTGTGTTATTTCCCCCACACCGTTATACCGTATATAAAAAAGTTGCACTCCTCCCCCCTTTTGGACATGATTGCCGAGGGAATCTTGACGTCTACAAACGGCTACTTTGTTTGTACTTTATATGTTTCGTGATATATTAAAGAAAACCATACAAGTGAGGATGTATCATGACAAAACATCAGATCTATACAATGAGTGTCGCAAGGGTCTATCCCCTATATGTTACGAAGGTGGAGAAAAAAGGACGTACGAAAACAGAAGTCGATGAAATCATCCGTTGGTTGACAGGATATAGCCAGGAAGAGTTAGAAGCGCAACTGGAAAAACAGGCAGACTTTGAGACCTTCTTTGCGGAAGCCCCCCAACTGAATCCTTCACGAGCTTTGATCAAAGGTGTGGTCTGCGGTGTCCGAGTGGAAGACATCGAAGAACCAACTATGCAGGAAATTCGTTATTTGGATAAACTGATCGATGAGTTAGCAAAGGGAAAAGCGATGGAGAAGATTTTGCGGAAATAATAATTAAAACGAATTCCGTATATAAAATATAAATGAAGGTGTTTTATATTGGCAATAATCTTGAAATTTCAGGCAAGAAGCAGAAAATGATCAAACTTTATTCCAAACCAACATTATTTTGAAATTATAACGACTAGGGCATTTGTGTATAGTATAATATCCCCTGTATATTAGGTTTGCTCACCCAAGGGAGTCTTGCTCATCCCCTAATGAAAGGGGTGAGCTTATTTCCAGTATTGATGCTAATGCTTGTTTATAATCGCCATACTCGGCCAAAGATATGTAAGCATCAGACATCTTGGCGTCTTCAAGTTTTGCAGAAACGCTGTCAAGAAAGCAATTTTCATATCGATATAGTCAATCCATTGTCTGTAACACCGATATGATCATGATAAGATGCATTGATGTTGTCAGCACCCTTGCCTGAGAACTCACTGTCATCCAGGTCAGCTACAGCTTTAAATGCTTTTCTGAGCGTAACCATTTGTGACCTTAGTTCCTTATACTCTTTGGTTCTTTTATCCGCTTCAGAGAGTAAAGATTCAGCTTCAAATACCTTCATATCATTCTCCTTCCAGCCTATTCTATGTAAATTTTACCACAATCAACTATTTCAATAACAGAAAAGACAGCCAAATCTGACTGTCTTATACATCGCATTATCTTGTTCTATAATAATTTTCTGCGGTATAATAGCGCCATTCCCAAAAAGTTGCACCATTGGATTGTATATACCGATCTAGAAATAGCTCAAAATTTAAATTTAATGGTGTATACTCCCCTATTTCTAATATAAAAAGATAGTTGGGATCCCCTTTATCCAATTTATCTTTGTCGATCATCAAATGACAACCTTCTAATAAGTGACCAATTGGGATACCATTGATGCCTTCAAACAAATCCTCATATTTTAATTCTTCTTCAATCTCTTCAAGGCTAAATAAATAAAGTCCTCCACCTATATTCTCCCCATCAGCGAGTATCTGAAAAATTTTCGCACCATTATGTAGTGTAATAAACTTCTGATAATCATCTGAAAGGGTAAGCTGGTGTTTAGCCTCAAAGCTTTGAATGTCATTCAGGGTTGCTTTGTCCTGTGAAAATGTAACAAGGAACTCCATGATATATCCTTCAGAACAAAACAATTTAATGGCTCCTTTTTCATCTAAGAGACTTTTCAAACCGTTTACTGTCTTATGAACAAAGTTAGTCAAATACATCACCCCATTATTCTTGTAACGAGAATAAATGTCCCTTTTGGCATACAAATTCCAAAAGATATGAACAGATCGTGATAGACGCCCTTTCCATTGAATATAATGCAATAAATTCAAAAAAGAGGTGCCTCCCAAAAGTGAATTCTCTAATGAATGAAGACATGATGAAGATTATTAGAAATGGCCTTAGCGCATCGCATCATCCAAAGCATATTATTGTTGTGGGAGCTGGATTGGCCGGGCTTGTATCAGCATCTTTGCTAAAAAATGCCGGTCACAGAGTGACGATTCTTGAAGCGAGCGGCAGAGCTGGCGGCCGTGTCTGCACTTTGAGATCTCCCTTTAGTGATGGTTTGTACTTGAACGTTGGTCCGATGCGCATACCGAATAACCATTTGCTAACCTTAGAATATATAAAAAAATTCAGTCTACCAACAAATGTATTTATCAACAGAACCCCAATGGACATCATTTATACGAATGGAATCCTAACACGTCTCCATATTTTTGAACGAAATCCTCAAATATTAAGATACCCTGTTGCACCGAACGAACAAGGGAAATCGGCTGAAGAGCTAATGCTTTCTGTATTGCAGCCAATATTAAATTTTATTAATCAAGATCCTGCAAGAAATTGGCAGATTGTTGAAAAACAATACAAGAATGAATCGTTAAGCTCATTCTTAAACACTTTCTTTTCATATGGAGCAATCGATATGATTGGTGTACTTTTGGATATGGAAGCGTATATGGGTATGTCCCTTGTTGAAGCGTTACGGGAATCAATCTTTTTTACATCGCCATCCCACTTCTATGAGATAACAGGCGGCATGGATCGACTTCCTCATGCGTTTCTTCCTCAATTAAAAACAAATATTCTATACCATCAAAAAATGATGAAAATTTCTCAAAATGAGAACAGCGTTACGATCCATTGTCAGAATCAACAAACAGCAGAACATGTAGCGTTCACAGCTGATCTTGCTATTATAACTATCCCTTTTTCAACATTGCGATTTGTAAAAGTCGAACCATACCATTCTTTTTCTTACTATAAACGGAGGGCAATCCGCGAACTAAACTATATAAGCGCAACAAAAATCGGCATAGAGTTTAAAAGCCGATTTTGGGAAAAAGCCGGGCAACGCGGCGGCAAATCAATTACTGATCTTCCGATTCGATTTTCGTATTATCCAAGCACTGGTATTGGAGCAAATGGACATGCTGTTGTTCTGGCGAGTTATACATGGGCAGATGAGGCACTGATGTGGGACAGTCTTTCAGAAGATGAGCGTATTCAGTATACTTTACTCAATTTATCTGAAATATATGGCGATATTGTATGGTCTGAATTTGTGTCAGGCGCCTCTTTTAGCTGGAGTCAGAATCCTTATTCTGCGGGGGCCTTTACAGCTTTCGAACCAGGACAAGAATTAGAGCTTTATCCTTATATCTCTGTCCCTGAGGGAAGAATTCATTTCGCTGGAGAACATGTCTCACTCACTCACGCGTGGATGCAAGGCGCGATCGAATCAGCAATCCGTGCCGCTTATGAAGTCAATCGTTTATCTTAAATCAGGCTGGCGTCTTGTGATAAAGCTGATTGAATCAAGAATCTTGAAGGCAAAAAATAAAATAACGAGGAGGCCTTCAAAGAGCTCTTCATTTTAAAAAGAATGAAGACCAAAGGCTGCCGATAATGAATCGACAGCCTTAATAATCTAGGACTCTCTTATTTTTTTATCTATTACTCAGTAAAATCTATAACCATACGGCCGGTAACTTTGCCTTGTTCCATTTCATCAAATATATCATTAACATCTTGGATTGGACGCTTTGTCACTTTAGGTACAACCTTACCGTCTGTAGCAAATTGGAAAGCTTCCTTCAGGTCTTCTCTAGTACCTACTAAAGAACCTACACTTGAATCTGCAGCTAGAGTATTGAGGCTAAGAGGTGCATTAAATTGTTAGATGAAGAAGGATTATGTGAAGGTGTCTGTTGAGAGCAAGCGCTGACTACAAAAAATTGATAGCATTCTCATTTTATAGGGTAAGTTTTAAAACCTGATGGAGAATGCCCTACCTCCAGCAATGCCAAGGCCGTTCGCCTAGTAGAAAACGACCTTTAACCATTACTAATCATTTACTTTACCCGAGGCATATATTGGGATTCCAACTAAAAGACCGTCGCCTCTTAGTAACTCACAATAACAATGATTATAAAATTTCTCATGGAACGATCAGCAGCCCGTTAGCTACCCCTGATTAAAGATGATCTGTTACCACACTGTTACGTTAGAACTTCCACTACTTTGATATCCCTCTGTCGCTAAGACTTGGTAAGACCAATTACTACCCAGGTTCATTCCATGACTCTTCCATGCGTTAACATGATTGCTGAAAGTGATTGTAGCGTTGCTTCCAGTTGGTCTCTTTGACTGGCGAACACTCCAGTACTGCGTAAAAGTAGTGCTTGGGCCATCAATGGAAGGTGCGTTATAACGTGTAGTTGTATATATGTCATATGTACCCCCATCACTGTTTACAGTACCTTTATACGTTCCAGTAGGTCTATAAGTACCCCATGAATCCACTACATAATATTCTATGAGAGGAGATCTCGTCCAACCATATAAAGTCAAATATCCATTGCCGTTCGGCGCCCAAACTCCGGCATTATAGTTTATTGTCCTAAATGGAGAACCTGTAGTCCAACCTTTACCAACAACGAAATTTCCGGTATTAGACCAATTAACACTGTAATTCCCGCCAGACCCATTGACAGCGTTTACTATTCCGCCCCCATCGGTCCAATTTTGCCAGTAGTCTGTGCTAGCTGCAGAGGCGGTTGCCGAAAACAAGCTAATACTCATTAAAGCTGCCGTTAATCCAACTAAGAATTTCTTTTTAAACTTAAACATATGTTACCTCCCATAATATTTTTTCTGACTTTGACATGAGGTAGCACTCGTATATATTTAAAACATTCTTAATTCTAACGCCAAAGCTTTTGATCGTCCCCTTCAAAATAATACCACGAATTCATAAGTGAATATTAATAATATTTGTAATTTAATTACAAATGCCTAAAAATTTCATTATAAATGGTCTTGCTCCACCATAGCCTTATCCTTTTTTTCATAGAATCACAATTCTTGTTTCTAAATCTGATGGAGTAATATCTGTAATTAATCCGCATTCGAACCATTTCGTATAAAGGAGATATACATTAGAGATTGTGAAGTCGTTGTAGCTGCTCAGGTGGTCTTCCTGATTTTGAAGCTGTTATGGAACGTTTTATGTCCAAAAGATCAGCCCATAAAGTTGTTTACTGTGTATTTGATGTTATCTACAAAGACGGTCAGTCAATTGCAGCTAAGCCGCTCACTGAACGTAAGACAATTCCAACTGACTTGAACTGAATCATCCTAAAGTCTTTGTTATTGAAGGAATTCAAGGAAACGGACTCGCTTACTTCAATCTGGCCAAAGAAAAGAATTTAGAGAGGATCGTAATCAAGAAAGCTGAATCCCCTTATGAAATTAATAAACGTTCAAATAATTGGCTGAAAGTGATCAATTATGATTACACTGAAGTTCTCATAACCGGCTATACCAAAAAGGATATAAAATTCCTTCTGTCTTCCCCTGATGGAACTGCAACTGGGTTTATGGAATTTATGCCACAAGCAGAACGAGGCAAGTTTTATTCTATGAAACAAGTAAAGTCTGAATCTGATGAATATGTATTTATTGAACCTATCTTATGTAAGGTTAAGCACAGATTTAAGACTAAGCGCGGTAAACTCCGCATCCCTTCCTTCGAATCCTGGAGAGTATAATCTCTCCGTTACATAACTCCTTAGTGCAAAACCCTTAAAAGTTGAATGAATATCTAGTACATGGATCGATTAGTTTTCATCCATTCATCGAAGCTATAGGGATAATCGACAGTCTTTATAAACCCTATTTCTGTTGCCTTCTGACGGGTTTTCATACATCCTTCATAGCTGTAAGCCCAAATTTCTTTATAATCACTTAATTCACCGGATTTCCCTGTGATGATGAAATGTCTAAAGCTATTGATTAGCTCCCACATATTACCGCCATGTGAAAACCCATTTGCTCTATAGCCTAATTGGTATGGCTAAACGTCTTCCCCTGTGTAATCATCAACGAAGAACAGCTTTGTTTTAAATCTGAAATAAGCTACACGATCCTTTGACTTACAAAAGAAAATACGTCTATCAATGCTTCCGATAAGCTTTATCAGGTTGTTAATATCATTCATGCGTTTTATTTGCTCTTGATTTGGTAATATAGTTTTTATAACTATTTCACTCACAATTAAAAAGTTACCCTTGCATTCCTTCAGCCGCCATGCTATATTCATATAGCGATGAGCTGAATTGTGTAAGCCGATGTACATGCCCTTTGCGGCACACACGAATGTGGCGTGTGGTGCATCGCCTCAATACGCAAAGACGTTTGCCTTTGGCAAACGTCTTTTTTATGTTATCCGATTTTTGTGCCGTTTGGGACGGATTGTCCCGGCTGCAGCAGGACGACATCGCCCTGGCCGGGAATGCCCCCGAGGACCAAAACTTCCGATTTAAATCCGGCGATCCGGCGCGGCGGAAAGTTGACGACTGCTATGATTTGCTTGTTGATGAGATCTTCCGGCTGATAACGCTTCGTGATTTGCGCGCTCGATTGTTTCATGCCGATTTCTGCTCCAAAATCAATCAAAAGCTTAATGGCCGGGACTCTTGCTTCAGGAAATTCCTTCGCTTTTACAATAGTGCCTGTCCTGATATCCAATTTCTCAAAGTCTTCAATGACTGCCATATCAATAACTCCTTTTTCTCCTATTATAAAAAAGGTGTATGAGGTTTGTTTAACCAAAGGACCATCATTTTTTATCCGAATATAAGGTATTTCGATATAGCCGGGGCGGCATGCCTGTACTTTTCGTGAACCATCTTGTAAATGAAGATAGATTTTGAAAGCCCAGCGCCTCGCTCACGTTAGTAAGGGTTTCCTTTTTCTCTATCAGCATTCGTTTCGCTTCCTCGAGACGAAGATTGGCAATATAGCTCTGCGGAGACTTCCCGGTCTGCTTCTTGAACCAGATTGAATAGTAAGCTGGATGGTAATGCTCGATTTCAGCCAGCTTTTTAATCGTCAGCCGCTCAGATAAATGGCTGTGAATGTAGGCAATTGAGTCGTAGGTATGGGATTGCAGCTTTTCTTTTATGTATTGAACGAGCATATGCAGCGAGCTCGCTGTGCCGGCCTTTGCTTCCTCCGTCAGCAAGTACCTGATCGAAGACCAGAAAGGATCGAGCGCAGCTTCAAGGCCCGATCTTGCATGATACTCATCTATTTTCATTGCATGAAGCGGAACATCCAGTACAAGACATTCATTTCTGCCGATTGAACGGAAACGATGCTCGCACTCCGGCGGAATATATAAAAAATGATCCGGCTTTAATTTCACCTGGTGTCCCTCTGTCTCAAGATCAATACTCCCTTCAAGCGGAAAAAGAAATTGGCTGTACGCGTGCTTATGTGAATGATAAAGGCGTGTATATGTCCGTTTTTCGCAAATAATCTCTTGAAGCGAGTCCATCAGCAAGCCCCTTCCTTTGGTCATTTTTTGATCCGGTAATGGTGTTCCGATATAGGTGAAAATCCGATTTTTTCATATAAAGAAACTGCCGCAAGGTTTTCTTTCAGCACTTGCAGATAGATGTGCTTCGCTCCGTTGCTGATTGCCCATTCAGTCAACACCCTGATTACTTGAGTTCCCGCCCCTTTTCCTCTATGCTCCTTGGCTACAACGATGTTACTGAGTCCGCCATAGCCATCAATGACAGAAGCCGTTCCCACCGCTGTCAGGCTCCCTTGGTCATACATCGTGAAAACGGTTTCACACGGCGGCATTCGTTCGAAAATGTATGCATAACCTCGATGCCGCTCAGGTGAAAATTCTTCCAATTGAATAAAGTTATCAATCCAAACAGAAGACGGTACCTGTTCCCACTTGTATGTAAATCGGCGATTGTCTTCTGTACGGTTCATAATGTCCCGGCACAATGCAGTCATTTGAAAACACTCGTCTGCCTTTTCATAGCCCCTGTCTGCCAATACGTCATCAAGCCCTTTCGGAGATGCATTACTGATATGAAAACAAACAGGCAAGCCTAAGCTTTTATAAAAATGCTCGGCCTCTTGCTGGAATTCTCCTTCAGGCATATCCGCAGAAGTCCATACGCTGTTCGCCCTTTTGGTTACACCAAAGTTGGCTCTGAGAAGCCACTGTCCCATGCTTTTCTGAATATAAGACGGCCATGAAGCTGCCGCTAACTGCTCAATTTTATGAATATCATCCATAGCATAATGTCTCTCCCCTATGTATACTACCATGACATTATACAATATTCAGAAATATAAGACATCCATTTATTAGTTTACATAATATTTTTATTGTTAATGGATAATCCTGACAAAAACGTCCGAATTGAAAATGACAGACTTTCTGAAATATCCTCTTCACGTTCAAATGCTTCTTTTGCGATTAAAGCAGTAAAGCCATGAAGCAAACTTCTGAGCCCCCTTGTCGCATGAATGGCAGTCATTTCGCATGCATATCTATTTTCAATGAGCAGATTCGTCACAAGCTGGACAATTTGGTCTGACACGATTTCCGCCCTTTTGTCCTGAACCTTAAGCAAAGCCGCCTCATAATATCCGGGATTTCCAACTGCAAAATCAACATATGCATGAGCTAAAGAAAGCAGAGCGGCATCTCCCTTTTGTTCGGTTACAGAGGCTGCCATTTGATCAAAAAGCTTTGTCAGCCCGGTGACAGCAAGCTCTGTTCTGATTGCTTGCAGCCCGTTGACATGATTATACAGCGATGGAGGGCGAACATTCATTTTTTTAGACAGTGCGGCAAGCGTGACACTATTCAAGCCTTCCTGATCGGCAATCTCCGCTGCCGCGTCTACAATCATTTTTTGGTTCAATCCTATTCTGGGTGACATGCTATCATCCTTTCTTTGCTTTTTGTATCGCCTGTCGCATCCGCTCTGAGGGTGATCTCAGAAAATTCCCATGTCCGACAGCGAGACAGGAAGGCGCCTTGTCGGCGAGCAATTGTGCGCTTTTGATGGCCTCCTCCTTATTCCATGTGGCGAAGGCAGGAAAAGGAAACGTCCATTTTACCTGGCCTGATACAGCGATTCCTCCGCGTAATTGAAATGCATCTCCTGCTATTATAATGCCGTTTCTTGTATCAAGAAATGACATGCTGCCCGGTGTATGACCCGGTGTTGGAATTGCAAGCAGAGAACCAATTGTTTCACCGCCCGTCAGCAGCTGGTGAGGCTTTGTTTGCACGTGTTTCGGAATACCCCCTTTTATAGGTGTCTGCGGCTCATCATGACGCAAGGATGTATCACCTTGCAGCAGAAAAGAATCCCGTTCTGAGATCATCACCTTTGCATGAGGAAACGCTTGTGTCAATATATCCAGTGATCCGACATGATCCCCATGTGCATGGGTCAATAAAATATGCTGAAGCGGTTTTCCCAGCTGATTTACAGCTTGCATAATTCCTTTATAGCTGCTTGGAATTGCAGCATCAACAAGGGTGACTTCGTTTTCTTCCTCTACTAAATAGCAATTGACCGGAAACAAAACTGGAAAAAAAGTCAGCTGCCAAACCGTTTGATTCTGGGTAACTCTCATCTTTTTATTCCCCCTAACAAAAAACTAATGGTATTAGTTTCATTATAACTAACACCATTAGTTTTTCAAGAGTTTATCAATTTTTTATGGCGACATATATATTAACTTGCGCCCGTTGAGGTACTGCTGCACTTTGATCATACATCTCAAAGTCGCCTGTAAATGTGCGCAGATGACGCTTATCCCAAGTCCAAATTTCCTTCCACGTTTCATACACAATCTCTTCAATAGGGCCGATTCTGGAAGTGAAAACGGCATAAGCGGAAGCCGGCAAATCAATGTTTTCATACGGTTCCGGAAGAGTCCCGCTGTCCTCCTGAAACGCTCCGACTGAAAATGTGTAAAACCCATTCGTCTCCTGTTCGTAATTGGAATATAAGGCGATAATGCTTTGATCTTTTTCAGCCTGTGAGAAAAGAATGCTCATATCCTGCTGCCAGAATTGATCCCATAGGGCCGGGATCCGCCTTTCTTCTGTCATTTCCAATGCGTTGCTTGTCCGCTG
This sequence comes from Bacillus sp. G16, assembly GCF_021282335.1. Lineage (NCBI taxonomy): Bacteria > Bacillati > Bacillota > Bacilli > Caryophanales > Bacillaceae > Bacillus > Bacillus sp. G16. The sequence continues at coordinate 73,049 of NZ_JAJSOZ010000006.1, forward strand.
TGACAGTCCGGCAAACCGTTTCTGTTTTAAGTGTGTTATATGTGAAAAACTCATATGTTCCCTCCTTTTTACCTAGATTATAAAAAAAGAAACCTGACAGCAGTGTGTCAGGTTTCATATACTTTTTGCATCTGATGAATGGTATCTTTTACTTTATCCCGTATATGAAGGGGTTCCAAAACCTCAATATCCTTCCCGAACTGCAGCAAAAAACCGATCAGCCATTGATCTTCTGGCAAAGAAATCACTGCCCGGCAGTTCTCATCTTCATCACAATGAAGAACCTCAGATCCGAACCATTCACGTATGCGCTGACGTGCTGGCGGCTGAACAAGAATAACCAGTTCAGTTAAACGGTCCTTTTCGTACCAATTCCTATCCCACGGCAAGGTATCCAGCTGAATGTCTTTTCTGATAAAGGAATTTTGTAAAATGGTCATATCTTTTATCCGGTTAAGTTTAAAAAAGCGAAAATCGTTTCTAACCAGACAATAGGCGTATAAATACCAGTGTCCCGCCTTGCAAACCAATGTGTAGGGTTCTGTTTCACGAAGAAGTGTTTCCCCGCTTGCGTTCGTATATGTAAATGATATCGTTGACAATTGATCGATGGCGGCACTGATTTTCTCACGAAGTGCCTTTTGATCCTCAGTATGGCCCCAAGCCGTCATGTCAATAAACCATTTTTCTGTTTGATGCTTAAATGCTTCAGCAGATTGCTCCGGTATGAGGTGCTTAATTTTTTGATAAGCTGTGCTGTGAGAAGCAGGTTCACACATGGAAGAGACACTCTGCAAAGCGGACGCAATCGCAAACAGCTCCTCCTCTTTCAGCCACTCTCTCTCAAGCCGATACGTTTCCATAATGCCAATTCCACCCCCGGCGCCCTGTGAGGTCACAATCGGAATACCAGCTCTATTGATCGTATCAATATCACGGTAAATTGTTCTGACGGATACTTCAAACAGCTCAGCAAGTTCAGCAGCCTGCACTTGTTTTTTGCTGATTAATAACACAACAATCGCTAACAAACGTTCCAGTTTCATTCTGTGCACCTTTTCTTCTTTTCATTTCCAACAAATTCAATCATAACATTTTTATAAAGCTTGGGCATATCTATTATGCGGCCCAAAGACACCTCGCATATGTTATGAAAACAGGGGTTTCCCCTTCTTTTTTATGTTCAGTATTTGATTTCAACTACTATTTCGAACCGGATAAGCATACACTTCTCAACGGAGGGGATTTCACATCATGCATCTTACACTTCAGAGCGTTTATCCTGCCATGATTATTATCTTTTTTCTGTATAAAAAAATTAAAAGGTCCATCGGATATCAGCCGCTGAAACCTCACTGGCTGTTCACCCGTATGATTCTTTTCTCGCTGTTTGCTTTTGGTCTTTCGGTCTTCAGCATCACTCACCCTTTTTTATATGGATCTCTCATTTTGGGCATTCTTGGCGGATGGCTCCTTGTCTTTTTCGCTAAGAAAAACATCTCCTTTGAAAAACGCAGAGGAAAAATCTATTTTCGGACTCATATTTGGGTAGAAATGATTCTCTTAACTTTATTTTTATCAAGATTTCTGTATCGAGTGACAGAGCTTTATCTTACCTCGCCTGATCTCAACAGCCTTGGATCTTACAGTCAGTCAATCGGAACTGATCCTCTGACAATTGGCGTCTTTTTTCTGATAGCCGTTTATTATATCGGGTTTTCTTCTTTTGTCATCAAACTCAGCAGAAACGAACTCGATCAGAACGGACACGATAAAGAAAAAGACATCCTTGCCCGCTAGCAGCGATTAAGCAAGGGTGTCTTTTTTAATCGTGTTGTGTATGATGGATCATTTGCTGAAGAACATCTAAAACGTGTTCATCCTCCGGAGAGTAATAAATAGATGTTCCTTCTCTGCGCGATTTTACAAGCCGGAGATTTTTTAAGAATCTAAGCTGGTGGGAAACTGTGGATTGCAGTAAATTCAGCTTTTCTGCAATTCCGTTTACAGCATGTTCACCCTGGGATAATAAATGGAGAATTCTGATTCTGGTAGGATCAGAAAGCGCTTTGAATGTTTGCGCGACGAGAAACAGCGTCTCCTCGTCCAGATCAGCAGCCGTCCGTTCCGTTTCTCTAAATTCAGTCATATGTATCACCTTTCTTTATTCATAGTTTTATCTTATAACAAATGTCCTTGAGTGCAAACCAGCCTGCTCGTGTTCCAATTTAATCTCATAGTTTAAATTTATGTTTCAAATCAGGTTTTTACTTGGTCTGATATACCGTTCTGTGTCATAATAAAAAGGTCATACTGCTCCAAACATTGAGGGTGAAACACAGTGAAGAAAAAGAGAAAAGGCTGTTTCGCTGCTGCGGGTTTTATGATGATTTTTGTCTTTGTCATCGCCTCTTTTTTATTGGTCTTGCTTTTTTTCAACCGGGATTTAATCAAAAAACTTCCGATCGATACAAAAACGATTGTTTTGGAACGTTTAACCGATTATAAACCGCTGGTGGAAGACGAGCTTGAAAACCAAGGACTCTCTAATTATACATCACTCATACTTGGCATGATGTATCAGGAGTCAAAAGGAAAAGGCAATGATCCCATGCAGTCCTCTGAATCTCTGGGGTTAAAACGCAATGAGATAACAGACCCTCAACTCAGTGTTAAACAAGGCATCAAGCAATTTACCCTCATGTACAAGTCCGGTAAGGAAAAAGGTGTAGATTTGGATACAATAATTCAAAGCTACAACATGGGGGCAGGTTATATTGATTTTGTAGCTGAACATGGAGGAACGCATACTGAGGAATTGGCAAAACAATACTCCGAGCAGCAAGTCAAAAAAAATCCCGAGCTGTATACTTGCGGGGGAAATGCAAATAATTTCCGCTATCCGTATTGCTACGGTGATTACACGTATGCAGAAAAAGTAAAAGAAAAAACAAAAACTGTTGAAGAATCTTTGCAGGTTGCAACACTTGAAACCATGGAATCAAAGGCTCATGAATAGGAGTCTATCAATTTACTGACAGAAGCCCAAAAACTGATTTGGGCTTTTGTCATGTTTACAAGCTCAAAAAAAGCCATACTCAGTATGGCTTTTAATAATACGGTGATATCATCAGATATACAATAACGCCTGTAAGACTTACATACAGCCATAGAGGCATTGTCCATCTGGCAATTTTTTTATGGCGCTCCACCTGCATGCTGAAGCCTCTGATCAGCGTAAACAGCGCAAGCGGCACAATGATTGCAGAAAGGCAGATATGCGTAATTAAAATAAAGAAGTAAATCGGGCGCATAATACCTTCTCCGCCATAAAGCGTATTCTCCGCAATCGAATGATAAGTAACATAGCAAATCAAAAATAGTAATGTTGTTGTGAAAGCGGCTAAAATAAAGCGTTTATGAGCTTTGATATTTTTCTGTTTAATCATAATCAGCGCGGCCAATAAGAAGATAAACGTAAAGCTGTTGAATATCGCATTCAGCATTGGCAAAATGTGAATATTCGCATGGCTGAACTGATCTAATTTAGGCATAAAAAACAGCACTGCGATTAAACCGTTAATCAGAACTGTCAGCGTAAGGACAATCCCCGTATAATTTTTCGGTTTATTTTCTGTTTGATTCATTTGATGACCTCTCCTAATTTGTACTGGCTATCCAAATCGTATGCAAATTCAAAGAAGATGTCAACGTTTTCGATTGCTTCGTCAGAAATTAGACACACTTCAAAGGCCGGCGGCTTTCAGCCCCGGCCCTGTTAGATTTACGCCTCCTTGATCAAATGCTCAACGACCTTATGTTCATTTTCATTCAGCAGGTTCTTTTGGATTTTTGAATGAATCGGTTTATTCATATGCTGATCCAAGATATCGGCCGTTTCTTTATCACCGGCGATGACCATTCGTTCCCATCTTTTTGTGGCAGCTTTTTGATCAAGATTGGCAGCCAGACGCTTATACAGTCTCGTTTGATTCTCCGTTACATGTTCCCTCATTTGGTTCTCTTCAAATGGTGCCGCTTTGTTTACAGAGGAATGGCAATTCTCCCAAGACTCATTGATGATATCATACTCATAATGCTCCACCGCCTCAATTTTACCTAAAACGGTTTCAATAATTTTCACTTCATGCTGCTGAGTTAAAATAAACGCCGTACTTGGGTACGTTTGGCGCAGATCCTTCAGCTGATCCAGAACAGCTGTTTCTTCCCAGTAAAATCTTGTTTCTACAGGGATTTGAAGTTTAATTGGTTCCCATATGCCGCTGTCAGAAACAAAAAATACGAGACTGCGGGGCATGTCTTTTCCCATTTCATTGAGGTATTGGTCAATTTTCGTTCTGATTCCATCCAGACACTTCTCTTCCTCTGGATCACTTGCTGCCAAATACTCTTTCAATCTGCCGAATCCCGACTTTAAGGCAATTTTCCATTCTCCCCCCTGCTGATCTGGATCCCTCATGTCTGTATTGAGATATAGGGAGAGAATTTTATCCGGCGGTTCCAATCGGACATACTGTAATTTCTTAATCAATGAATCAATTGCCATTCCGATTCCTCCTTTTTCACAGGTTAGTTTTCTTTTTCCTCTCTTAAAAACGGTCAAACCTTACTTTGCGCTAAATTCTAGTAATAATGGATTTGTTGTTTACAATGCCCTTCTCATCTAATACAATTGATAACTGTGTTTCTAAGCTGATTTTGAAAGGAGTTTGATCTTGTTTACTGCTGAAGAAAAAAATCGTCAAGAACTTGAAGAAGAACTAAATGATTTAGAATTTCAAATTTACCGCATGCAGGAGAATATGAAGGATCTATCTAAAGATGCCAAAGTGCTTGGTATTGATCAATCGAAACATGATGAGTGGATGATTGTTTCCTCGATTGATGATGGCCAAACATGCAAAATTATGCTTACCGATTGTAAAACGGCTTATAGAGGAAAAGGCTGCTTTTCACTTATAGCGTCTTACAAGGACGATGTCATTCATATCGGCGACATAAAAGGCCCTCCGAATCACGGGTTTGGTTCCATTTGCATGAAATATTTAAAAGATATCGCCAGAGACCACAATATTCCGAAAGTCACCGGCGACATTGCCAAGCGGGACTGGAATCATGTAGACCGGCTGATTCATTTTTATGAAAAACATCAATTCAAAGTATGCGTTGATCATGATACACAATCAGGCAGCATTAAGTGGGTTGATTTGTAAAAAAAGTCTGGAAGAATAAGCCAAGTTGTGCTGTAATGGTGTAAAACCATTGATGGAGGATTCTATGTACGCCTCAAAACTGAAAAAGGGAGACGAAATCCGGATCGTGTCTCCCGCGACCAGCATGTCTATATTATCAAATGAAGCAAAAATTCAAGCAAAAACGGCGTTAGAACGCTTAGGTTATCGGGTGACTATCGCCGAACATGCAAATGAATGTAACGAATTTGATTCCTCTTCTATCGAATCAAGAGTTCATGATCTGCATGAAGCCTTTTTTGATCCAAACGTCAAAGCGATTTTAACGACACTCGGCGGCTTCAATTCAAATCAGCTGCTTCGTTATCTTGATTACGAGAAAATCAAACAGCATCCAAAAATTCTGTGCGGCTATTCCGATATAACGGCTCTTTGCAACGCCATTTATCAAAAAACGGGCCTTGTTACTTATTCAGGTCCCCACTTTTCAACATTCGCAATGAAAAAAGGGCTCGATTATACAAAAGAGTATTTTCTTTCTTGCTGCGCTTCGGACGATCCGTTTGAGATTCACCCTTCAAGCGAGTGGAGCGATGACCGCTGGTTTTTGGATCAAGAAAACAGGCGATTTTATCCTAATAACGGCCCTGTTGTGATCCAAGAGGGTTATGCGGAAGGCACTTTGATTGGCGGAAACCTTTGCACACTTAATTTGCTGCAGGGAACGGAGTATTTTCCTGAAACAGAACATACCATTTTATTGATTGAAGATGATTATATGTCAGACATCCACATGTTTGACCGCGATCTGCAATCACTCATCCATCTTCCCTCCTTCTCAAATGTTAAGGCAATTATGATCGGCAGATTTCAGAAAGCATCAAACGTATCAATAGATCTTGTGAAAGCCATGATTGGAACAAAAAAAGAATTATCCGGCCTCCCAATCATCGCAAATATAAATGCCGGACACACCTCACCAATTGCCACGTTTCCTATAGGGGGAACATGCAGGATTGAAGCTGTTTCTGGTACATCACGAATATGGATCGATAAACATTAATCAGCTTGTAAATTTCTTTTTTACAAGCTTTTTCAGCGTAAACATTTATGCAGACGCACGAGGACATGACAAATGTCATATATGATGCATGATGTGTGCTACTACAAAGGACTTCTCTCATTCGCGTATACTGAACTGAGACACACAATGAGAGGATACTTACTATGACTGAACAAACCATTGCACATAAACAAAAACAGCTTACAAAGCAAGTCGCCGCTTTTGCTAAGCCCGAAACAAAAAACAGCCTGATTCAGCTTTTGAACACGTTTATTCCTTTCTTCGGATTGTGGTTTCTGGCTTATTTTAGCCTCAACGTCTCCTATCTCCTTACGTTAGCATTAACAGTAATTGCCGCAGGATTTTTGACAAGAATTTTTATCATCTTCCATGACTGCTGCCATCAATCATTTTTCAAACAAAAGCGCTATAACCATATTCTCGGTTTTCTGACAGGTGTTCTGACTTTATTCCCGTATCTTCAATGGCAGCACAGCCATTCGATTCATCACGCGACCAGCAGCAATCTGGATAAACGCGGAACAGGTGACATCTGGCTGTTAACGGTAAACGAATATAAAGCCGCACCTAGACGCACAAAACTTGCATACAGACTTTATAGAAATCCGTTTATCATGTTTATTCTCGGACCAATTTATGTTTTTCTGATCACCAACCGTTTTAACAAAAAAGGCGCAAGACGTAAGGAGCGCGTGAACACGCACCTTACAAACCTGGCAATTGTGTCATTGGCTGCAGTTTGCTGCCAGATCTTTGGCTGGCAATCGTTTTTGCTGGTGCAAGGCCCTATCTTTCTGATCTCAGGTTCAATCGGCGTGTGGCTGTTTTATGTACAGCATACATTTGAAGATTCTTATTTTGAAGCAGATGAAAACTGGAGCTACGTTCAGGCCGCTGTGGAAGGCAGTTCATTTTATAAACTCCCTAAACTCCTTCAATGGCTGACAGGCAATATCGGTTACCACCACGTTCACCATTTAAGTCCAAAAGTGCCTAATTATAAGCTTGAAGTTGCTCATGAACATCACGAACCATTAAAAAACGTACCGACAATTACCTTAAAAACAAGCCTGCAATCACTTGCATTCCGCCTTTGGGATGAAGATAAAAAACAATTTGTGTCATTTCGGGATATCAAACATATACCTTTCAGCCTTCCGCCTGATTCAACAGAAAAACAGAAGCTGCGGAAGAACGCCTGACAATTAGGAGGTCTTCTTATACTACAAGAAGGCTTCCTTTTTATTGTTCGGTGGTGCAATCTGGCTTTCACAATGGTAAAGTTACATGTAAGATGAAAAGTTGAAAAAGAGGTTATACCATGATCAAAAAGCATTTTACATTTCAAAAACTAAGCGGGATCACGCCTTATATATGGACGATATTTTTCATCCTGCCCTTCTACTTTATATTTAAATCATCTTCTATGTTTGTTATTATCGTCGGCATCATTTTGACGCTTTTATTTTTTTCGGTATATCGGTTTGCTTTTGTCTCTAAAGGCTGGGCCATTTATTTGTGGGCGTTTTTGTTAATTGGCATTTCAACTGCCTCTATTACGCTGTTCAGTTATATTTATTTTGCTTTTTTTATCGCGTATTTTATTGGAAACATAAAGGACCGCGTTCCCTTTCATATTTTATATTACGTCCATTTAATAAGCGCAGCCGTCGCAGCTAATTTCAGCCTCGTATTAAAAAAGGAATTCTTTCTGACTCAAATTCCTTTCGTCGTTATTACTCTCATCAGCGCGATTTTATTGCCCTTTAGTATAAGAATCCGCAAGGAGCGCGAACGACTGGAAGAAAAACTCGAGGATGCAAATGAACGGATTGCCGAGTTGGTGAAATTAGAAGAGCGGCAGCGAATTGCCCGCGACCTCCACGATACACTTGGGCAAAAGCTTTCTCTTATTGGTTTAAAAAGCGACTTGGCAAGAAAATTGATATACAAAGATCCCGAACAAGCAGCACGTGAACTGAAAAGTGTACAGCAAACAGCGAGAACTTCTTTAAATGAAGTAAGAAAGATCGTATCCTCTATGAAAGGCATCCGGCTTAAGGATGAACTGATCAACATCAAACAAATTCTCGAAGCAGCTGACATTACGTTTATCTATGAAGAAGAGAAATGGCCCGAAAATATCTCATTGCTTAATGAAAATATTTTGAGCATGTGCTTAAAGGAAGCTGTCACAAATGTCGTCAAACATAGTCAGGCTAAAACCTGCCGAGTTGACATTCAGCAGCTATGGAAGGAAGTTGTCATTACAGTGTCTGACGATGGAACATTCCAAGGAGAAGAAAAATTCTATTCAAAAGGTCATGGCTTACTCGGTATGAGAGAACGGCTTGAATTTGCAAACGGGAGCCTTCACATCGATACTAAAAACGGCACCAAGCTTACCATGGCAATCCCTAATAACTCAAAATAAACAAAAAGGATGGCTTACATGATTAGTATATTTATTGCTGAAGATCAGCAAATGCTGCTGGGCGCTTTAGGATCACTTCTAAACTTAGAAGACGATATGGAAGTCGTAGGCAAAGGTACAACCGGTCAAGATGCTGTTGATTTTGTCAACAAACATCAGCCTGATGTATGCATTATGGACATTGAAATGCCTGGAAAAACGGGGCTTGAAGCTGCTGAGGAGTTAAAGGATACAGGCTGCAAAATTATTATCTTAACCACCTTTGCCAGACCCGGCTACTTTCAGAGAGCCATTAAAGCAGGCGTTAAAGGCTATTTGTTAAAAGACAGTCCGAGCGAAGAGCTCGCAAGCGCCATCCGAAGCGTCATGAAGGGAAAACGCATCTATGCACCTGAACTGATGGAGGACATGTACAGCGAAGCTAACCCTCTTACAGATAGAGAAAAAGAAGTGCTTGAACTTGTGGCTGACGGTAAAAACACAAAAGAAATCGCTCAGGAACTCAGCATCAAAAGCGGGACGGTGCGAAATTATATCTCAATGATTCTGGAAAAGCTTGAAGTGAAAAACCGAATTGAAGCCATTACTCGGTCAAAGGAAAAAGGCTGGTTTAAATAAAAAGGATCTTGGCAGATGCCAAGATCCTTTTTGTAACCCCAGCTTTACGTGTTTCAAGGTGTTAGATTCTCTTGCGGATTGTGATCGAGTTTATATTCTGTCAGAAGTATAACAACCACTGGAAATGGAAAAAGTACGGCAAGGATGTACAGAAAATAAATGTGTTCTAAATAGATTTTTGATAAGCCGTATAAAATAATTTGGTCTGATATCGCTATTTTCGCAGCTAAAGCCGCACTTTTTTGTAAGAAACCGATGACAACTGCTGCTAATATCGGCACTTATAAAAACCGTATATCTCTTGAACATAGCTGTATAGCCCCTGTGGCGTATAAAAAAATGGTGCGATGACGACTATCGATACAATCCCAAGAACTGCAACGAAAAGCCGCCCTGTTTTGACGAGACAAGTCCATCTGCATGTTACATATACCGAGTTGTATGTGTCCAGAGTAAACATGCTAATGGTAATAGCTTAATATCGCGGCGAATACATTATGGCAATAAATCGGCAATCGGCGGAGGCTATACACTGTCAGCGTTCTCAATTCAGCCCCATAAATTGATAGGCAAGCACTTCGGGGACGAGTAACTAAAAGCGCCGATGAGTTTAAAGAAACCCTATAAAAGAGCACCCTTTTGTCCTTCAGCTAAATTTTTTCGCTCCTAATGCCTGCTGAACGACCGCTTGGTTAACAGCCCTATAAATTGATTAATAGCCCCACTGCACACCTTCCGAATTGCTGATATCAATTGAATTGAGTTTTTCAGTATAGAAAGCCGTCCGTTGAGCAACTCCGCTCCCAAAGCGGCGAGCTTCCGATATAAGTCCTTCCTCCAATAAAACCTATTTATTACACGTGAAAACATCGGGACCACTTTTCTTTTATCAGCATATGATATAAACATCTCTAAACAGAACGAAAAAAGACACAAGCCAAAAGCTCGCGTCTTTTCTCACAATCTATATGATTAGTTTAAGATTTTTACATTTACAGTTTTGACGCCCCAATTAGATGCATCACTTTTATTTGGTACAAATACGTCGATTTTATTTCCTTTAATAGCGCCGCCAGTGTCTGCTGCTGTTGCTTCACCATAGCCTTCAACATAGACTTTAGAACCTAGTGGAATCACATTAGGATCAACCGCGATGACTTTCGCGTTCGGGTTCTTATTTAAGTCGATGCCTGTTGCCGTAACGCCGGAAATGCCGCCGTCGTTAGCAGTGTAAGCAGTAGCAGTAACTGTTAGTTCTTTTGAAGCTTCTTGATTATTTGTATTTGATTGAACAGCCTTCTCTTCTGTGTTAACAGAAGTTTCTGCCTCAGCCTTTGTTTCTTGTTTAGGTTGCTGTTGTACAGCTTCTTGTTTAGGTTGCTCTTTTTGCACAGCCTCTTGTTTTGGTGCAGTTTGAGGTGCGCTTGTTTGCGCATTCTCAGTAACTGTGTTTGCTGCTGTTGCCTGACCTTTTACTGAAAGTGTAGATCCAGCATAGATCATATCAGAGCTTAGGTTATTCCAAACTTTCAGGTTGTTGACTGTCGTACCGAATTTTTGAGCAATCTTAGAAAGCGTATCTCCCGCTTTAATTGTATATTGCCCAGAAGTGGTTGTTTCTTCTGAAGAAATGGTCAGTTTTTCTCCTGCAAAGATTTTATCAGAAGTTAACTTGTTCCATTCTTTTAGGTCCTTTAGGTTCACTCCGTTTTTCTGAGAGATTCCCCAGAGCGTATCACCCTTTTGCACCGTGATTTCTTTTGCAGAAGCGTGAGCTCCGAATGCAGTTGTTGAAAGTGCAGCAACTGCTACAAAGGACATAATCGTCTTCTTCATAAGTAAATCCTCCCTTGTTAGCTTTTTATTGGCGGCTAACAGGTGATATCGTAACACACGTAAATGTCAAATCAATAACAAAAAGATATGATTTAGATTACAGTTCCTTTACATGAAGGATTTCTCTGTGTTGGAAAGACTTGCTGAACCCTTGATATAATAGGCTTCGCAAGTCTTTTTGATTTGAACCAAAAAAGAGAAAATAAAATGTGTTTTTTATAGAAAAAAAGGTTGATTTTCTGTTTTTTTAGTCTGTCATCCCTGCATAAGCTTGTATTTCTTGTAAAAAAAGCCGGCCGTATTTTGCTCTTTTTTGTTCTCCGACGCCTTTTATAGACAAAAGTTCCTCATCATTTACTGGCTGTTTGCCTGACATTTCTTTTAACGTTTGGTCAGAAAAAACGACAAAAGGCGGAACCCCCTGCTCTGCCGCAATTTCTTTGCGAACCATGCGCAATCGTTCAAACAGCTCGTCATTTTCAGTAATCGCAACCGCTTTTAATGCTTCTTTTCTCGTTACTGATAATTCTCCTTTCAGCACATTCCTTCCTTTACTGCTGACAAAAAGAGTCGGAAATGTTCCGTCTGACATCCTGATGAAATCGTCAGAAATAAGAAATTCAATAAAATCACTGATTTCCCCTACTGATTGGTGTTTTAATATCCCGTATGTTGAGAGGCCGGAAAAGCCGTTTTCAAGAACTTTTTTATTTTTAGAGCCGGCGAGCACCTGGGCAACCATCGTCTTGCCAAACCGTTCTTTCATGCGAATGATACAAGATAAGACCATTTGCGCCTCCCGTGTGACATCATGGGCCGCCCTTGTATCAGTGCAGTTTCCGCACTGTCCGCACGTATCAGGCTCCTTTTCTCCGAAATACATAAGGATAAAACGCTGCAGACAATCTTCCGTGTGACAATAGTCGACCATTTGTCTCAGCTTTTTTAAATCCTGCTTTTGTTTCTCTTCATGTTCTGATTGTTCAATTAAAAAACGCTGCACCATAATATCCTGCGGTGAAAACAGGAGAACACATTCGCTGTCAAGACCGTCCCGCCCAGCTCGTCCAGCCTCTTGATAGTAGCTTTCCATATCTTTCGGAATTTGTGCATGCAGAACAAATCTGATATTTGATTTATCAATGCCCATTCCAAAAGCAGACGTTGCCACCATCACTTGCAGCTCGTCATTAAGAAACCTTTCCTGCTGCTCTTTTCTGACATCATCAGCCAAGCCTCCGTGATACCGGCCTGCACTGATCTGATTTCGTTTCAATCTCTCATAAATCCGATCAGCTTCTTTTCTGGTCGCTGTATAGACAATGCCAGCTTCATGTTTGTTCTTTTGCACATATTCATCAATAAAACGATCCTTATTTTCTCCTTTTGCTACTTTAAAGGTTAAATTATCACGGGAAAATCCGGTATATACCGTGTTTTCTGTTTGAATATGCAGTTGTTTGCAAATATCCTCATGAACCTCGGGTGTTGCTGTTGCTGTTAATGCCATGATGACAGGTTTGTCATGTAATTCTCGGAACAAAATTTCAATATTTCTGTAGCTGGGCCTAAAATCGTGGCCCCATTGAGAAATACAGTGCGCCTCGTCTATTGCGACCAAAGGAACATCAATGCCCTGCAAAATCCGAATAAACTCCGTAGACGTTAATCGCTCCGGTGTAATGTAAAAAAGCTTATAAGCCCCTTCTTTGAGCCCGTTCAGCCTCTCATATATTTCCTGATTGGATTGTGTGCTGTTAATGTAGGCGGCGTTAATCCCCGCTTCTTCCAACGCATCTACCTGATCCTTCATCAAGGAAATCAAAGGCGAAATGACGATCGTTGTCCCTTCAAACATCAGTGCCGGGATTTGATAGCAAATCGATTTGCCTCCTCCCGTCGGCATAATGCAGACCGTGTTTTGCCTTTCTTCCGTCACCGAGCGGATCGCTTCCTCCTGGCCGATGCGGAGCTTTTCATAACCGAAATAATGGGCCAGAAGGGATTGGGCTCTATGTAACATAACGTGTAAACCTCGCTTTTCCTTGAATTTCTCCCATCATATCATAAAAAAGCGGCCTTCATTTCTTTCACACAGAAATTGAATTTTCACTATACCTACCTTTTTTAGATAAAATAAAAAGCCATTTCCAAAAAGGAAATGGCTTTCGCTACGTCTTGCCGTATGCAAGTAAGAAAGTTTTAAACCACCACTCCTCAAAGTGGGTGTTTGCAGAAACGTTCCTGTCGTCCTCTGCAATGGAGGCATGACATTCCGGCTTCGATATAAAACTCCCTATTACAGCTTAAAGGTTAAAACTTAATTAACAATACGCACAAAGTAGCTTCTTTTATATAGTACACCATCAGACGTTTTTTATCAAGGGGCCAAAACAATTGTTTAGAAAAACTTTTTCTCAGCCATTAAAACTGTTATTTCGCCATTATATTCGATCATTCGACAATCAAAAATATATCACAATAGAAAAAAACAGCCATTATAGCGAAAAGAATTTATCACTTTCTTCTATATAATATGTATACAAAAAACTCCTATCGCATGGATAGGAGTTTTGACTTGATTAGAATTTTGCAGCAAGATCTTTTGCTTCTTGTAAACCTTTTTCAACGATTTCTTGCGCTTGATCAGGTGCTGCGTTATGTCCTTCGATGACAACTGTGTGCAAGTCTTGAACACCCCAGAAACCAAGAACAGTTTTCATGAAGTTTAATGACATTTCAAGTGAAGCCATTGGTCCTTCAGAGTAGATGCCGCCGCGCGCGTTAAGAAGCGCAACTTTTTTGCCGCCCATTAAACCAACCGGTCCTTCTTGTGTGTATTTGAAAGTAACGCCTGCGCGAGACAGGTAATCAACATAAGTATGAAGCACTGCTGGCACTGTGAAGTTCCAAAGCGGGAATGCGAAAACAACTTTGTCAGCTTTTACAAACTGATTCAGATATTTGTCAGCAATTGCAGCTTGTTTTTTCTCTTCTTCTGTCATTTCCATTCCTTGGCCAGCTTTAAATGTTCCGTTAATCATATCTCTTCCAAGGTAAGGAAGGTTTTCTTTATGAAGATCTAATTCAATCACTTCATCATTAGGGTTGTTTTCTTTATAAGCAGCTAAGAAAGCTTCGTAAAGTTTAGTTGAAACGCCTTCTTCAGCTGTACGGTCGCTTGATTTTACAAATAATACTGTAGACATTTGTATTCCTCCCGGTAAACTTTTTATATTTACTTACAAATAGTATGTTACTTTCTTTTTTACTCGAAGTCAATCACTTTATTTTGAATATGAGATTTTTTTTCAAAAAAAAGCAAGTACACCTAATATCGGTGTACTTGCTTATCATTTTTACTTTGAATCTTGTTCACGATCCAAAATCTCATACGTCTGTGAGCTTTTTTGATCAACTGTTTCTTTATTGGATAAATCCTTTACCTGTTCATGAAACTCTCTTTCAAATGACGGAGCATCTGTCTCTAATTCATCCTCCATATCAGCTTGAGCTTCAACTGTCATTCTTGCATAAGGAACAGCTTCGAGCCTTTCGTAGGGAATGTCTTGGCCAGTTTTTTCACACACTCCGTAAGTTCCGTCTTTCATCTTTTGTAATGCATGGTTGACCTCCTCTAACAGCTCCCGGTCTATTTCTTTCACCGTTTGGTCTGTCATCCGGTCTGTGACGAGCGTTCCGTGATCTGCCATGTGGTTGTCAACCCCATTTGAAAGCTCCCCCACTTCTTCCGTCATTGATTCTGTTTCCTTTTTCTCGCCAGACAATTCTTTTTGCATATCGAGCAATTTATGGTAGAGATGCTGTGTTTGTTCTTCTGTCAGTGACATGTGTATCCTCTCCTTTCTATCCTGTTTCCCATTTCGCCCTCTGTCAAACATGGGAACTTTGATGGAAAGTTGAGATACTGTCTTTTTGAACGGATTGTAACCGCCGGCGATGATGGTGTGGGATTTCTTTGGCACTTTTTGTCCTTCTTAGTGTCGAGTAAACAGGACAGAACAAGTACGCATTACTCTGGATTTATATAAAAAAAGCCTAACCATTTTTGAACGGCTGGCTCGTCAAATATTCAGCTGCACAAATGCTTTGTCAGCACCGCTTGAACTTCGCTTAAATCGGTGTCTTTTGCAAATTCTAATTCAAAGGTTTTACTTCTTGTCATCAGTAAAAGCCCAGTGTCTGGATCAAACATGCCCGCTTCTTGGATCGCAAAGCTTTCAATTGTTTTATATGGAAGAAATACACGAACCTTCTTTTTAGAAAACATTTTATTGTCAAAGAAAATGATCCGTTTATTTGTAAAGCAAATTTGGTCAACCCGGAGCTTATAAATCGATTCTATTCTTTCCCCTTCAACGAGCAAAGCTTCAAGCTTCTTTGCGTCCGTTGATCTGCTAACAGAAAAAATACCCAATGAAGAACCCCTCTTTCTGCGTTTATCTATTTGTTTTATCATTCATTACATAAAAATAAGTCCTTTATCCCTATATAAGAATACGACATAGAAGACATTTAAACCATTACGAACAGATTACATTTTTCAAATTTTTGATTTGTTTTTCGTCTTTTAAGCTGTTGTCATCAAGTAATACGCACGTATAGAGAAAAAAGTTTCAATATTCAGCAATATTTTTTAAAAAGGTTTTAAAGTTTTCATTGATTTTGTTTTATTTTTCCTGTTTTAACCATAAAAAACCGCAGCTGAGCTGCGGTTTTTTATATCCTCGGCTTTATTCAGGCATTAAACCTCTTCGAAGTATTCTTTATAATAGCCGCCGACTTTATTCGTATTGTCGATCACAAATAGAAACTCCTCTGTTTCATTTTTCACTTCATATTCTTTTCCCGGAGTTAAAACGCGGTTCACGATATATTTTTTTGCGTTTGTCTGCACACATTTTACCTTTTTGATTGTTTCTTTTTCAAGCCAATTGTTATGAATCATGATGAAATCTCCTTTACTTATCTATAAGCTTATTGTAGCTTTTTTCTTTTGTAAATTGCAATATCGGTTATTCATTGATTTTGCCTTGTTTTCTATTATAGAATGTTTGTATACGCTTACTCTTACTGTAAATAACACAGCTTATTTCTGCTATTCAATCAAGGAATTAATGTGCTATCACCAAGAATCTCAAAACAGACCATAAAAATTGACTGGAGGTTTGTTACGGATGAGTTCTTTAACGATGCAAGTGACGAAAAGGCTGGAGACATTTTTACAGGGAACAAAGAAGCTTTATATTGATGGAAAGTTTGTTCCGAGTGCCTCAGGGGCAACCTTTGATACTCCCAACCCGGCAACCGGCGAAACCTTGATGACGCTGTATGAAGCCCAGGCTGCGGATGTGGACAAAGCGGTTAAAGCTGCCCGGAAAGCCTTTGACCAAGGCGAATGGAGAACAATGTCTCCAGCTTCGAGAAGCAGACTGATGTATAAGCTGGCAGACTTAATGGAAGAGCATAAAACTGAGCTCGCTCAGCTTGAAACGCTCGATAACGGTAAACCGATAAATGAAACGACTAATGGAGATATTCCGCTGGCTATTGAGCATATGCGCTATTACGCCGGCTGGTGCACAAAAATAACAGGACAGACGATCCCAGTTTCCGGCGCCTATTTTAATTATACGCGCCATGAGCCTGTCGGCGTCGTCGGCCAGATCATTCCATGGAATTTCCCGCTCCTGATGGCGATGTGGAAAATGGGTGCGGCTCTTGCAACAGGCTGTACAATCGTGCTCAAACCCGCTGAACAAACGCCGCTTTCAGCTCTTTATTTAGCTGAATTAATTGACCAAGCCGGTTTCCCTGACGGTGTAATCAATATCATTCCGGGATTCGGTGAAGATGCGGGAGAAGCGCTGACAAACCACGAAGCGGTTGATAAAATTGCCTTTACCGGTTCCACTGAAATCGGAAAGAAAATCATGTCCACCGCTGCGAAAAGCATTAAGCGTGTTACACTGGAGCTGGGCGGAAAATCACCTAATATTCTTCTGCCGGATGCGAATTTGAAAAAAGCGATCCCAGGCGCTTTAAACGGTGTGATGTTTAACCAAGGCCAAGTCTGCTGTGCGGGCTCGCGCGTTTTCATTCATAAAGACCAATACGATGAAGTTGTTAATGAGATGGTATCCTATGCTGAATCACTTCGCCAAGGAGCGGGCCTTCATAAAGATACACAAATCGGGCCTCTCGTGAGCAAGGAACAGCACGAACGCGTTCTTTCCTATATTCAAAAAGGAAAAGATGAAGGAGCAAAAGCAGTGACTGGCGGAAGCTGTCCTTTTGAAGAAGGGTATTTTGTCGCACCGACTGTGTTTGCGAATGTTGAAGACGAGATGACCATCGCAAAAGAAGAAATTTTCGGACCGGTGCTGACTGCCATTCCGTACGAAACAGTCGATGAAGTCATTGAACGAGCAAATCATTCAGAATATGGACTCGCGGCCGGTCTATGGACAGAGAACGTCAAGCAGGCCCACTATATCGCGGACCGTCTTCAAGCGGGAACCATCTGGGTGAACTGCTATAATGTGTTTGACGCGGCGTCTCCGTTCGGCGGTTATAAACAGTCGGGACTCGGAAGAGAAATGGGATCCTATGCCTTAGATAACTACACAGAAGTCAAAAGTGTATGGATTAATCTCGAAGACTAACATGCATGTCAAAAAAACTGCTGCCTGCCAGCAGTTTTTTTCTTTCTGTAATGGCGGTAAATGACGCTGAATATATATGCTTCTGAAGGAGTTGAGCGTGATGGGCACACTTCAGGAGAAAGTGAGGCGTTATCAAAAGAAAACCATTGCAGAGTTAAGAGACAGGCAAAACGCTGACGGTTCGTGGACATTTTGCTTTGAAGGACCAATCATGACAAATTCCTTTTTTATTTTGCTCCTCACCTCACTTGATGATGGGGAGAATGAAAAAAAACTGATATCAGCGCTGACAGCGGGCATTCGCGAAAAACAGCAGTCCGACGGCACATTTATCAATTATCCCGATGAAACGAGTGGAAATATAACGGCTACCGTCCAAGGATATGTCGGGATGCTGGCTTCAGGATGTTTTCACAGATCTGACCCGCACATGAGAAAGGCTGAACAATTTATCATTTCACATGGCGGCCTGAAACATGTTCATTTCATGACAAAATGGATGCTTGCCGCGAACGGGCTGTACCCTTGGCCTGTTTTGTATTTACCATTATCACTCATGGCGCTCCCCCCAACATTACCGGTTCATTTCTATCAGTTCAGCGCATATGCCCGAATTCATTTTGCTCCTATGGCAGTAACACTCAATCAGCGATTTGTTCTTAAAAACCGCAATATTCCATCTCTTCATCATCTCGATCCGCACATGACAAAAAACCCTTTCACTTGGCTTCGATCCGATGCTTTTGAAGAAAGAGATCTCACGTCTATATTGTCACATTGGAAACGCATTTTTCATGCACCGTTTGCTTTTCAGCAGCTGGGCTTACAGACAGCTAAAACGTATATGCTGGACCGGATTGAAAAAGACGGAACATTATACAGCTATGCGAGCGCAACCATATTTATGGTTTACAGCCTTCTATCACTTGGCGTGTCGCGCCACTCTTCTATCATTAGGAGGGCAATTAAAGGCATCAAATCGCTAGTGACAGAGTGCAGCCGGATTCCTTATCTTGAAAACTCTACTTCAACTGTTTGGGATACTGCTTTGATCAGCTATGCCCTTCAAAAAAACGGCGTGACTGAAACAGACAGCTCTATTACAAAAGCATCCGCCTTTTTGCTAGAACGACAGCATACCAAAATAGCAGATTGGTCTGTCAAAAACCCGGACGTACCTCCCGGCGGCTGGGGATTTTCAAACATCAATACAAATAACCCTGACTGTGACGACACTGCAGCCGTATTAAAAGCGATACCCCGCAGTTATTCTCCTTCAGCTTGGGAGCGAGGATTGTCTTGGCTTTTATCAATGCAAAACAATGACGGCGGATTTTCTGCTTTTGAAAAAAATGTGAACCATCCTCTGATCCGCCTTCTCCCGCTTGAATCCGCCGAGGACGCGGCAGTTGACCCTTCAACCGCCGACCTCACCGGACGTGTGTTGCACTTTTTAGGCGAGAAAGCCGGTTTTACAGAGAAACATCAACATATTCAGCGCGCTGTGAACTGGCTTTTCGAACATCAAGAACAAAATGGGTCTTGGTACGGGAGATGGGGGGTTTGCTACATTTACGGCACATGGGCTGCTCTAACAGGTTTGCATGCCTGCGGGGTTAACCGAAAGCACCCTGCTATACAAAAAGCCCTGTGCTGGCTCAAGTCCATACAGCTTGATGACGGCAGCTGGGGAGAATCCTGCAAAAGCGCCGAAATCAAAACGTACGTATCGCTGCATAGAGGAACCATTGTACAAACGTCCTGGGCTTTAGACGCTTTGCTCACTTACGAAAATCCCGAACACCCATCTATTGTGAAAGGTATGCAATACCTTACTGACAGCAGTTCTCATGGCGCCGATAGTCTGGCCTATCCAGCAGGAATCGGATTGCCAAAGCAATTTTATATCCGCTATCACAGCTATCCATATGTATTCTCTTTGCTGGCTGTCGGGAAGTATTTGAATGCTATTGAAAAGGAGACAGCAAATGAAACGTGAATCTTATCAAACGGAGATGTTCAATTGGTGTGAAACCCTGAAGGATCAGATTCAAAAACGAGGACAGCTTGATCAGTTTGAAGATCAAATCGACAAGATGATTGAAGCACTAGAAGATGATCAAACAACAGAAGAAGATTGGTATAATCAGGCTGCTGCCCTTTATCGGGATATTACAGAATCAGAGGATACAAGTGAAAGACGCGCTTATGTCCCTATAGGGAAACATGTGCTGCCAAAGCTTCCGTACAAATATTCCGCCTTAGAGCCTTATATTTCACGCGAGATTATGGTCCTTCATCATACGAAGCATCATCAAAGCTATGTTGACGGTCTGAACAAAGCAGAATTAGAGCTTAAGAAAGCGAGAGCATCAAAGAATTTTGATTTGGTCATTCATTGGGAAAGAGAGCTTGCATTCCATGGAGCAGGCCATTATTTGCACAGTATTTTCTGGTTTTCAATGCATCCAAACGGAAAAAGGCGTCCTACGGGCACATTGTTCCAAATGATTGATCTTTCATTTGGAAGCTATTCCGCTTTTAAAGAACATTTCACGCAAGCCGCTAAAAAAGTAGAAGGTGTCGGCTGGGCCATTTTGGTCTGGGCACCTCGATCGGGACGGTTGGAGATCTTAACGGCAGAAAAGCACCAGCATTTCAGCCAATGGGATGTGATCCCTCTTTTACCGCTTGACGTATGGGAACATGCCTACTATTTGCAATATAAAAATGACCGGGCGAGCTACGTTGATCATTGGTGGAATGTCGTGGATTGGCGCGAGGCAGAAAAACGTTTTGAGCAAGCAAAAGAAATTGTTTGGAAACTCTATTAAAAAAAGCCCCCTTATCCCGGGGGCTTCTTGTTTTAAAAAATGCCTAACACATGTAAAAATACGATGATGATGGCAACAGGTGAAAGATAACGAATGAGCAGGAGCCAAACCGCAAACCACTTTCGTTTGAGGCTGGAACCGCTTTTCAGCTCGTCGAACAAATCCTGTTTCGGTATTTTTAACGGAACAAAAATAGAAATCAATAACGCGCCTAACGGCATTAAAATATTGCTTACAAGATAGTCTGCCGCATCAAAAATGGACAAGTGAAATATAGAGACGTCACTTAAGACACCGTATGATAATGCAGATGGCACTCCGACAATAAAAATAGCAATTCCGCCTAACCAAGCGAATCGTTTTCTTTTATTGACATCGCCTTTTGAAAGCACCGCGACCAAAATTTCCAGCATTGAAAAAGCGGATGTTAGTGCCGCAAATAAAAATAGAAGTAAAAATGCTAATAAAAAGATAATTCCGAACGGCATTTGATTAAATACAGTCGGCAGCACGTTAAATAACAGGACCGGCCCTTGGTCTGGTTTGAGGCCGAATGAAAAGACAGCTGGAAAAATCGCAATTCCGGCCATTACAGCAACAAGCACGTTCAATACAGTTACAGATACAGCGGATTGCACCAGATTTTCCTGTTTCTCTAAATAAGAGCTATACGTTACCATGACAGATACACCAACACTTAGTAAGAAAAAGGATTGTCCCATCGCATATAAAATCGTATTGGCATCAATTGCGGTTAAATCAGGCATCAGGAAAAACTTAAGACCTTCCATTGCGCCATCAAGTGTAATGGAACGCACCATTAATATGACAAATAATATAAAAAGCGCCGGCATTAATACTTGGCTTGCTTTTTCAATTCCACTGCTTACCCCTTTTGCAACAACTAAAATTGTCACCACCATAAAGAGCAGCTGGCCTCCTACAGCCAAATAAGGATTTGAAATCGTACTTGCAAATATCGTATCAAAACCAGATGTTTGCGATAAACCGCCAGTGAAGCCTTTGATAATATAAACTAAAATCCACCCGCCAACGACACTGTAGAAAGATAAGAGAATAAAGCACGTCGCCATGCCTAAATAACCGATCCAATGCCACTTCGTTCCTGGAGCAAGTGTTTTATAGGACTGAACGGCATCTTTCTGTGTTTTTCTGCCTATGATAAATTCACCTAACAATAAAGGCAGTCCGATTAAAACCGTAAATAAAATAAAAATAAGTAAAAATGCGCCTCCTCCGCTGGTGCCTGCTACATATGGAAATTTCCATATCGCGCCAAGCCCGATAGCTGATCCTGCCGCGGCTAAAATAAAGCCGAGCTTCGAAGACCATTGATTCGCTTCCTTCACCCTATCACTCCTATTTTATCTAACCATTATAAAGATTCATTGTAAGAATATCTTCCTATATAGTCAAGAACATTTTGATTAGTTTACATAATATATCTACTGTCATCTATTTAAAGCCAATCCGTCTATTGATATTGAATTATTCAGAAAATTAATTATAATAAGAGAATGTTTAAAATTTTGTGAGAATTTCTGCTGAAGTTCTTGATAAATGTGTAAGGAGTGTTTTTATGGACATCATTAGAAAAATAAGTCATTTCGCGGGACAAACCTTCGGCATATGGGTCATTGTTTTTGCCGTGCTGGGATTTTCTTTCCCGTCTTTATTTACGTGGATCAGTTCTTATATTACGGTTTTTCTTGGCATTATCATGTTTGGGATGGGACTTACACTGCAAGCCGATGATTTCAAAGAGCTGCTCAGAAAGCCTTGGCACGTCATTATTGGAGTGATTGCACAGTATACCATCATGCCGCTCGTTGCTTTTGGATTGGCATTTGGACTGCATCTGCCAGCTGAAATTGCAGTGGGTGTTATCCTTGTGGGTTGCTGTCCTGGGGGAACTGCATCTAATGTCATGACATTTTTAGCAAAAGGAAATACGGCCCTTTCTGTTGCTGTTACAACAATATCTACCTTGTTGGCACCTGTTGTAACCCCGGTTTTGATTATGCTGTTTGCAAAGGAATGGCTTCCAGTCTCGCCGGGGTCTTTGTTTATTTCAATCTTACAGGCTGTTTTATTTCCGATCATTGCAGGCCTGATCGTCAAAATGTTTTTCAGAAAACAAGTCGCAAAAGCCGTACATGCTCTTCCGCTTGTTTCTGTCATTGGCATTGTTGCAATTGTCTCAGCTGTCGTCAGCGGCAACCGGGAAAATCTGCTTCAATCAGGGTTGCTCATTTTTTCTGTTGTCATCCTGCATAACGGTATCGGTTATTTGCTTGGATTTCTTTGCGCAAAGCTTTTAAAAATGGATTATCCGTCTCAAAAAGCGATTGCAATCGAAGTCGGTATGCAAAATTCAGGACTTGGGGCGGCACTAGCCACAGCTCATTTCTCACCGCTATCTGCCGTACCAAGCGCGATATTCAGTGTGTGGCATAACCTTTCAGGTTCCATGCTTGCAACATATTGGTCAAAAAAAGCGAAAAAGAAACAAACAGCATCAACCAGCAATAATCTATCTCTTTAAATCGGCATACAAAAAAGGTACATCACTTTATCGTGATGTACCTTTTTTTATTAGCCCTCTAATAAAAGCTGTTCAGGATCTTCCAGTAAATTTTTGATTGTCACTAGGAAACCAACCGCTTCTTTACCGTCTACAATCCGGTGATCATAAGATAAAGCGATATACATCATCGGACGGTTTTCGAAGCGCTCTTCATCAATTGCCACAGGGCGCAGCTGAATCTTATGCATGCCCAGTATACCGACTTGAGGGCTGTTTAAAATCGGAGTCGACATCAGTGAACCGAAAGTCCCTCCGTTTGTAATGGTGAAGGAGCCCCCCTGTAGCTCACTAAGGGTTAATTTATTGTTTCTTGCTTTTTTCGCAAGCTCGCCAATTTCTTTTTCGATTCCTGCAAATGTCAGGCGATCCGCATCCCGTACAACCGGAACGACAAGGCCTTCATCAGCCGCAACAGCGATCCCAATATCGTAGAATTTCTTAACGATCAGCTCATCGCCTTGAATTTCCGCATTCAGCAGCGGATATTTTTTCAACGCAGCTACGACCGCTTTCGTAAAGAAAGACATGAAGCCGAGCTTCACTTCGTTTTGCTCAAAGAATTGATCTTTGCGGCGTTTTCTGAGATTCATGACAGCCGTCATGTCTACTTCATTAAATGTAGTCAGCATCGCCGATGTTTGCTGTACCTCTACAAGGCGTTTTGCAATCGTTTGTCTGCGGCGTGACATTTTTTGCACTTCAACAGGTTTCTCAAAGCTTTGCTGTGCTTTTTGAGCCTGAGGCTGCTGCTGTTTTTGCTGAGGAGCCGGTTTTGACGCTGGTTTTTCGTACGCTTCGACATCATGCTTGCGCACTCTTCCTAACGGATCTCCCGTTGGAACCTGAGACAAGTCAATTCCTTTCTCTCTTGCCAGCTTACGGGCTGAAGGAGAAGCGATCGTTCTTGATTTTGCTTCGGCTTGCGTTTCCTCGCTCACCTCTTGTCCCGCTGGTTCAGCTTGCTTCTCTTCTTTCTCGCTATCTTTGCTTTCAGCTTTCTCTGAAGGTGCAGGGGCAGAACTTTCACCCGCGCCTTCTGAAATAGTACCGATAATTTCTCCGACTTGGACGGTATCACCCGAATCTTTCAATACCTCTTGAAGTACACCCGATTCTTCTGCTGTCAATTCAACATTTACTTTGTCCGTTTCTAGTTCAAGCAGATATTCACCCTGTTCTACATAATCACCAGGCTGCTTTAACCATTGGGCTATTGTTCCTTCTGAGATTGATTCTGCTAATTCAGGTACCTTAATTTCCGCCATTTTTTCATTTCCCCCTTAGTTTTTGCGAGTCAAGCTATCAGATACAATACGTTCCTGTTCTTTTTTATGAACTGTCGGATCTCCCTCTGCAGGGCTGGATCGTCTTCTTCGTCCAATATATTGAACACTTACTCCCTGTGGTGCAATTTCTGTCAAATACGGGCTGATATAGCTCCAAGCCCCCATGTTCTGCGGCTCTTCCTGCACCCAAACGATTTCTTGCAGGTTCGGAAGTTTTGCAAATAATTCTTTGACTCCTTTTGCCGGGAATGGATACAGCTGTTCAATTCTCGCAATGTGAAGCCACTCTTTACCGTCTTCTAATTTATTGAAATGATCACTGATGTCTATGGACACTTTACCGCTGGATAATACAAGTCTGGTTACTTTTTCATAGTCATGAGAAAGTCCGGACTGTTCGTAAACAGGCTGGAAGCGGCTTTCGCTGAGCTCCTGCACTTCCGAAACCGTATTCGGATTACGAAGAAGGCTCTTCGGCGTCATAATGACGAGCGGTCTGATCTCTTCACGAAGCAGCATTTTCGCCTGTCTTCTTAAAATATGGAAATACTGTGCAGCGCTTGTCAGGTTGGCAACCGTCCAGTTGTTCTCCGCGGCAAGCTGCAGGAACCGCTCGATTCTTCCGCTTGAGTGCTCAGGCCCCTGTCCCTCGTAACCGTGCGGAAGCAGCATAACTAATCCAGATTTTTGGCCCCATTTCGCACGTCCGGCAGAAATGAATTGGTCAAAATACACTTGAGCAGCGTTGGCAAAATCTCCGTACTGCGCTTCCCACATGACAAGCGTTTCCGGTGAATGCACGTTATAGCCGTATTCAAAGCCGAGAACCGATCCTTCAGACAGCGGGCTGTTATGAACAGCAAACGATGTGCCACAGTCAGATAAGTGATGAAGCGGCACAAATTCTTCACCCGTCTCACTGTCATGAAGCACAAGGTTTCTTTGGGCGAACGTTCCGCGCTCGGAATCCTGTCCTGTTAAACGAATCGGTGTTCCGTCTTTCAAAATAGAAGCAAACGCAAGTGATTCAGCCAAAGACCATTCCACTTTTCTGTCATCATCGAACGCCTTTGCGCGTCTTTCTAAAATGCGCTTTAGCTTGCCGAAAACGTTAAATGACTCCGGCCAGTTGACCAATTCGCCATTCAGCTTGCGGAGCACATCAAAATCAATGGATGTGTCCACATCAGGGAAACCGTTTGAAACAGGCTCTGGAAGTTCAATTTCACAGGCAGTATGTTCCTTTTTAGCAGGCACTTTCTGATAAGCATCCTCAATGCGCTTCGTTACCGATTTTTCGATGTTTTGAACAACTTCCTCGGTAAGAACGCCTTCATTTACGAGCTTTTCGGCGAAAATTTGTTTGACGGTCGGATGCTTTCTGACAGCATCATACAGCATCGGCTGAGTGGTTGACGGCTCATCCATTTCGTTGTGCCCGTAGCGTCTGTACCCGATCAAGTCAATTAGAAAGTCCTTGTTGAATGTTTTTCGGTATTCGACCGCAAACTTAACAGCTGAAAGACAGGCTTCAGGATCGTCTGCATTTACGTGAACAATCGGAATTTCATAGCCCTTCGCCAGGTCACTGGCATAGTTTGTCGATCTTGATTCAGCGCTTTCTGTTGTGAATCCGATCATGTTATTGGCAATAATATGAATCGCACCGCCTACTTGATACCCTTTTAAAGAGCTTAAATTCAATGTTTCAGCAACAATTCCTTCCCCAGGGAATGCAGCGTCTCCATGAATTAAAATGGCAAGCGATTTTGTTTCATCCTGCACCGGGTATCCGCTTTGTGTTCTTGTTTCTTGTGCCGCTCTTGTACTGCCTTCAACAATTGGATTGATAAATTCCAAGTGGCTCGGGTTGTTTGCTAACGTAATGCGTGCTGATTTTGTTTCAGCGTCTTGAAGCTCCCGATTTGCCCCCAGATGGTATTTCACATCCCCTGTCCATCCGTAGCTGATTCCGATTGATCCCTCAGACGGGACAAGGTCTTTGTTCGGCGCATGCTGAAATTCAGAGAAAATAATTTCATACGGTTTGCCGAGCACGTGTGCCAATACATTCAGGCGCCCCCTGTGCGCCATTCCGATGTTGACACTGGTCGTACCTGATTTGACAGATTGTGCAATAATGTCATCCAGCACTGGTACAAGCGCGTCCAATCCCTCAATGGAAAAGCGCTTCTGTCCGACGAATGTGCGGTGCAAAAACTGCTCGAAGCCCTCTACTTCTGTCAGTCTCTCCAGCACAGCCGACAGTTTTTCAGCTGAGTTCTTCTGGAACAGCTCGCCAGATTCAATCTTTCTCGTCAGCCACTCACGCTCTTTGAAGTCATGCACATGGTCAAATTCAAATGAGATCGTTCTTTTATAGGTATTTCGTAAATACTGAATGGCTTCTAAACCGTTCGTAATGTTTTTAGGAGCGTCTTTACAAATCACTGACGCAGGTATTGCTTTTATTTCCTCTTCTGTTAGCCCGTAATCGGATAATGGAAAGAGTTCGCTCTTTTTCCCATCCTTTCTGAGCGGATTGACGGAAGCGTTTAAATGGCCATAGGTTCGGATATCTTCTGCAAGTCTGACTGCGGATGCGATCTTTTGAATCAGATCGGCTGTAACACGTCCCTTTTCTTTTGTTCCCGAGGCCTCTTTTATATCGCTTGGCGGAGCACCGAGCTCGTCGAACATGTCCTTTAGATCCGGATCAATGCTGTTCGGATCCTGGGTATACTGATCGTAAAGCTCCAGCGCATAGCCGAGGTTCGGACCGTAAAAATCTTCCCAATTCATTCGTTGTTTCATACTATTTTGAAACATTTGAATATTACCCCCAACTTAGATAATCAAGTGAATGATTCACTATCTTAAAATAACTTTCGAACGCTGTGTCCAAAATTATGTAATAAAAACGCTTCCAACGATATTTTACCACTGTTTGCAATTTGATTCTACCTTGATTGTTCACAAAATAGTAAAAAACCTTTATAAAAAACAAAAAATTTAATCATTTGAAAAAAGAAACGCCAAAAAGCATAGGATAAAGGGCTATCCTATGCTTTTATGAAGCAGTTTTTTCAGCAGCGGATACAGAACATCCGGGAGCTGATCGACATCCGGGACAAATATACTGAATTTTCCGTACATATCCTGAATGGTCTTCATTTGCGATTCTTCTATTTCTGAGTTGGAGAGAAAAACATTTATCACTTCTATTCCTCTTTTTCGGGCTTCAATAACCGCTTCACTTGTATCGACAATCCCGTTTTGTTCATAGCCAAATGCAGCCGGCTCTCCATCTGAGAATACAATTAAGAACTTTTGCGCCTCGCTGCGCAGCAGCATTTTTTTCGTCATCTGCCGGATCGCATAGCCGTCACGGTTATCTTCCTCAGGCTCGAGCTGCATAATGGCAGGCCCAGCATCTTGTCTTAATGACGATTGGAAAGGAATAACCGTATTGAAATAGTTTGGCTGGCTTGTTTCGGTTGCATCGTTTGTGTCCTCCCAGAAGCCGACAATCTGATGCGGAACCGCTACCGATTTCAACGCTTCGTGAAACAACACGATTCCCCGTTTTGTTTCGTCCATTTTGTCGAACATGCTGGCTGAACAGTCGACCAGCAATGTAAAAACTGCGTCAATTTCTGAAGACGGTTCTTGCTTTTTGTAGAATAGACGCGGATTTCGCTCAGTGAAGTAGCGCAGAAGCTTATTGTTCAGCCGTCCGGCATGAAGATCTGTTCTCGGCAATGTTTTTTTATGCTCCAGCGTTTTTTGAATCATTTGTTTTAAACGCTTTTGATACGACTCAATCGTTTTTGCCTGCTGTTTATAGGAAAGCTCCTCTTCACTGGTTGCCGGCTGAGGTTCTTTGTAAATCGGAAATGCGTATTTATTTTCTTTGCCGTCAGCCATACCCGCTCCGTTCGGCTGGTCTTTTTGGGACTCCAGCGCTTCCAGCTTGGAATAGTCTTTCCGTTTTGTTTGTCTGGCTGATCCTTGGACAGAACCGAGGGCTTGATCTCCATCGTCGCCTTCCCTTGAAGCGTCTTTTCCTAAATCTGATTTTGCGCCGTGTTCAATATCGAATTGAAGGAAGCTTTTAGCCGGTGCTTCTGTTTCCCGGTGCCACGTCGGCATTTCTTCTTCATGAATATCCTCATCACCGTCTGATTTTTTCGGAAGCGTGATGTCATCACTCAGCTTAGGCGCTTTTTTCTCTTCTTCAAATAACGGCTGTTCCGCAGCTTTTGCGTAATCAAGCTCAGGTAAAAAGAAGTAGGTGTTCAGCATATCCTTATCGAGCACCTCTTCAAGCCCGTCCATGAGGTCTTCAACAATTTTCAGAATCTGCCGTGTCGAATCTGCTTCATACACGCGAAGGAGCTGCTGCTCAATAAACGGGCGCATCAGATCAATATCTTCACGCATAGACGGAAGGGTCACGAGCGGCGATTCCGTTGTTAGCTTGACATAGATCGCACAAAAGAGGGCATCCGTAAAAATGCTTCGTTCTAAATTTAAGGTCAGCTGGGTAGAGAAGTGTTTTCTGTACATGTCTTTTCGCTTCGCAAATACATGTTTCGTACCCGGACGCTCGTGTTTGATGCATTCTTCAATTCTGATGTCCTCAAGCAGCATAAACAGCTGCTTGGCAAAGCTTTTGAACGTAAGATGCCGATGGATATCATCCAAAAAGTTCGCAAACTCTTGCAGCGAGCTATATCTCGTTCCGACCGAACGCAGGTAGACGTCGCTTTTCAGACCCGCCTCCATGTCCTCGGCTGCTCTGTCTTTCCAAAAGTGGCTCATATAGATTTTCTTTTCAAATGGATTGTAATAGGACTGAACGCCATACTCCACTTCTACCGCTTCACTCTTGGTAAGTGTTTTGGCCAAATCAGTCAGCATCATAAATAAAAACGAATCAATTGTGCTGTCGTTAAATTTGATAAATTTCATCGCAGCTCCCTCATTCAAACAGAGTTTCTGCAA
This sequence comes from Bacillus sp. G16, assembly GCF_021282335.1. Classification (NCBI taxonomy): domain Bacteria; kingdom Bacillati; phylum Bacillota; class Bacilli; order Caryophanales; family Bacillaceae; genus Bacillus; species Bacillus sp. G16. The sequence goes on from NZ_JAJSOZ010000006.1 coordinate 102,655, forward strand.
TATTTCGAACGGCCGCCTTTTCCCGGTCATCATCAAGCTTCTCTACAATTCCCCGTTCGATGGCACGACGCGGCGGAATATAAGCGGCTAAATCACATGTATCGATTAAAGCTCTGATGGATGCCGCTTCTTCAGACACCTGTCCGTTATTAGCCTGAACAATCAAGTCAGAGGAAAGCGTGATAAACCGATCAATCAATTTCTCATCTTGCAGAGCTGACTGAGACATAAGCACTTGTTTCAGCAGCTCGCCTTTAATATAAGGCACATCGATGATGACAAAACGGTTTTTCAATGCTTCATTCAGCGGAACAGTTCCAACATAGCCTTCATTGATGGCTGCAATGACTCCGAATCCGCCTTTAGCCCGAATGACCTCACCTGTAAACGGATTTGTCATCATTTTTCTGTAATCTAATACACCGTTTAAAATGGGCAGTGTTTCCGGCTTTGCCATATTGATTTCATCTATATAAAGAAAATGGCCTTCCTTCATGGCTTTTGTGACAGGCCCTGAAACAAACTCGATCGTCGCCTGGCCAGATTGATTTTCAATTGTTTTATAGCCGACCAAGGCTTCTGCATCCAAGTCAACTGAACAGTTGACACTGTGCATCGGTTTATGAAAATAGCTGGACAATGTTTCTGCCAGCTTTGTTTTTCCTGAGCCTGTAGGCCCTTTCAGCAGGACATTTTTTCCCATGGCTAATGCGATAATGGCGTCGAATAAAATGGCTTCATCCTCCGCCTCATAGCCTGATGTCCCGATGAGTGACTGAAACTCTGGGGAAATTGGCTGATCTTTATATGATAAAAGCTTTTTTTGTATATCTTCCGGCAATGTTAAGTGTTGTAATTGAGTTGTCATAGACAGGTTCCCTTTCCTATTCGTATTCCATTAACGAGTATACTAAAAAAGCCCCTGTATGCTCAATACAAAAGGGCTTGGATGATATTACTGCTTCTCGTTATTGCCTGAAAGGGCTCCGCAGACGATACGCGCACCTGAATTCCCGCTTGGATTCGTCAAATAATCGTCGGCATGTTCATGAATAATAAACGCACTCCCGTCCTGGTCGAGAATATTTAGTTTACTTCCTTTTTTCAGTGAGGTGTCCGGCGCATTCATAATGACATCTACTTTTCCATCAGCACCGACTTCAAGGTTCGGCAGATCTCCGGCATGATGCCCCATCGGATTGTTGAAGCCGTGTTCTTTGTTCAGCGGATTAAAGTGACCTCCTGCTGATTCAAAATCCGGCCTGACACATGAACCTTTCTCATGAATATGAAAACCGAGTGAAGCGCCGGGGCGCAGGCTGTTTGCGGAAATATGAATGTCGAGTCCTTCGTCTTCTGATTCTTTGAGTTCTATAAAACCGACTGCTTTGCCTTCACGATTAACCAGCTGGACATGATGACCAAACGCTGACGTTTCAACCGCTTCTTTTTCCGGTATCCGCTTAGGAGGGTCAGGAGGGTTTTGTCCGCATCCCGCAGCTCCCAGTGCCGTCACCATCATCAACAGCAAGAGACGGTACATACTGTCTCCCCCTTGTTTTTTCTAACAGTGTGGTCAATCATTGTCTGATATAAACAAAAAAGCCTATAAAAAGGCTTTTTGTCATGCTCATTTTTAAAAATAGCTTCTTGCGCCCAAGTAGCGCTGTTTCCAATACGAATTGCTGAGATTGGAAATGTCTACGCCCGATGAGCTTGCATGAATAAAATCTCCGCCGCCTAGATAAATCCCCATGTGAGACGGGCCGGATTTATATGTGGTAAAGAAAACAAAATCCCCGACTGACGGCTGGCTGACTTTTTGCATGACATTCCAATACCCTGCCGTACTCAATCTTGATATCGATGATACATTATTAATGAGGTAATAAATGAAGCCGCTGCAATCAAAACCGGCAGGCGTGTTTCCTCCCCAGCGGTACGGCACTCCGACATATTTTTTCGCTTCTGTTATCATTCTGTCAATCTTCGAGCCTATTTGAATGTTTGACCCTGAGTTATCTTTTGGCTTTGTCTGATTTGAATTGTTAGACTTTGTTGTTCCCGAGATAGTCAGAACCTGTCCGATTTGCAGCACATCAGATGATAAATTGTTTTTATCACGGATGCTTTGCACAGTGACTCCGAGCTGATTCGCGATTTTCCACAGCGAATCGCCTGCTTTCACCTTGTATGTAGTTGTTTTGGAGGAATTGGAGTTTGACGGCTTCTTGGAACCGCTGTTTCCGCTCTTGGGTGAGCTGCTTCCTTTTATTTTGAGTACCTGTTTAGGATAAAGGGTATCTGATGTTAAGCCATTTAATGTTTTCAATTCAGCTACTGTCATATTTAAGCTGTTTGCGATTTTCCACAGTGAGTCACCAAGCTTAACTGTATATGTACTTTTTGAAGAGCCTGAAGAATTGGAACCGCTGTTTTTCTTTGATCCATTTGAGCCGCTTGAACTGCTTGTCCCTTTGATCTTAAGCTTTTGCCCTGGACGAATCAGGTCACTGCTCAGGCTGTTTAAGTTTTTAAGCTCAGAAACACTCATTTTATGATTTTTAGCAATCATCCATAGCGAATCACCATATGCAACAGTGTACGTTGACGTTTTGCTTGAGTTTGATGAAGATGTCGTGCTTTTTTTGCTGTTTTCAGGAATCTTAAGACTTTGTCCGACATAAAGCACCGACGATTTCAATTTGTTTTCGGATTTCAGTTTGGATATTGTCGTATCATATTGGCGGGAAAGTTTCCAAAGAGAATCACCGCTTTTTACTTTTATCGTTTTTGCTTCCGCGGGCGCTGCTGCCATCGATGACCCAACAACTGCGGAAACAGCCAAGCCGGCTACAAACTTCTTTTTCATTCGTTCAACCTCCTAAACTGTTTATTGCTCAAAAAACAGCTAGTATTTTATTTCCAAAAATGGCGCACATCAGTTTTATCGTCACTTCTTCAAAAAGTTAAATCCTTTTCAAACATTCGGCATCAATTTCAGCATCGTTCGACCTTTAAATCTTCAAATAAACACCTAACATTTTACATAACCTGCATCTATTTTTCGAAAGTCTAAAGAACTATTTAAGCGGGGGCAAAAATGATGGTTTTCTATTGATGAACGAAGCAGATTTTCCTCCTTTCTTGTCTGTTTTTCTTATCAATTCTCTATTGGCGTGTCAAATCCCTTCCTCTGCTTTCTTACGAAAATTCCAAATTGCCTGTTCTTTTGATAAGAACAGGCATTTATATTATGCGTTGGCTGATTGAGTTTTGTGTTTCACAACTTCAAGAATGCTGTCGGCCGCTTTTTTAGAACCGCCTGCCGCTTTCAGTGATTGTCCAATTTCTTTCGCCTTTTCAGCATACACAGGATTGTTCATCACTTCTTGAATCGTTTCTTTCAGAAGGCTTTCAGATAGTTGTTCTTTTTTCAGAACTTTCCCTGCGCCGATTTTTTCTACTTGATTTCCGACGGCAAATTGGTCAGCTCCCATGGGAATAACAACAAGCGGAGTTTCAAAATACAAACCTTCACTTGTGCTGTTCATTCCGCCGTGGGTCACAAATAAACTGGCCCTTTTCAGGATCTCAAGCTGAGGGACATACGGGCGTACAATGAAATTCTCCGGAATGTCGTTTAACTCATTTGCTTTGATATGCTTGCCGATGGAAAGCACAACCTTACCGTCAAAGTCTTTACAAACCTCAAGACATTGATTAAAAAACTGCTTTTGATTGTTAAAAATGGTTCCCATCGAAATAAACAGCACGTTTTCATTGTCAATCTGCTCAAATGGGAAATCATTGTTTCCGGCTCTTTCCGTAATTGAAGGACCAACAAATACATACTGATCGCCGAATTGCTCAGCCATTGGCTGAAATTCCCTTGATGTAAAGACAATCGTCAAGTCCCCCTCTGAAGAAAAAACGTCAAATGGCTTCTTGATCCCTGCCTGAAAATCAGTATTTAATGTTTCTGCAAGCTGCTTGTAAGATTCATAATGAGGCGAATCTTCAAATGATCCTCTCATGTATCCACCCATCATTTCCTTTAGAAATTCCTCATTCATCGCAAAGGTTGTACACAGTGAAAATCTCGGCAGCTTCAATAGGTTGGCAATGATTTTACCGGCCAGTAGGTGGTGATCATATATGACATAATCATACGACTCATGTTTGACTTCATCATAAATATGAGTCGCGATATCCTTACAGCCTTTCAAAAAAGCGCAGATCATTTCTGTGAAATCTCTTTCTTCATCTCCGGTTGCATTCTTTCCGAAGTAATCTTCCCGGAAATCATGATACTCACGAAACTCAATATCAAGAGCTGCAATTTTTTCTTTGTATTCCTTCACTGCGTAGTAGGTAATATGTTCTCCCCGTGATTTCAACTCCTTCATTACACCGATAGACGGATTAATATGCCCTTCACCGGGAAAACCGATCATTAATACATTAGCCATGCGGCAGCATCCTTCCTTTAAAAATTTATATAATATTTTATACGGTACTATAAATACATAATTAGGTAAAGTGTTTAACTTAATTAATATTCATTAGATATAACTTTTCTACCAGTTTATATTTCCTGCCTTCAAGACAAAAAGCATTCAGCTTGAAGTGAATGCTTTAAAAAAGATCCGAATTCAGTCATTTTGTCTCATGATAGGATTCATTATCAGGCCCTTATATTTATTTTTACGTTCTTGGCGAAATTAACGGATATAATACACCGTCTTTTGCAAACGACATCTTCCCTGTCTCCTCTGAAACAACGAGCACAAGCGCGTCCGTATACCCCGACATTCCAAGAGCCGCGCGGTGCCGGGTTCCCAGATGGATATCCACATCCTTTGTTGTCAGCGGGAGTACATTAGCTGCTGATACGAGTTTATTTTCCCTTACTAATAAAGCGCCGTCATGAAGAGGATTTCCGGGGAAAAAGATGCTCTCAATTAATGAAGCGCTGATCTCCGCATGAAGGGATGTTCCTTTTTGAATAAAATGTTCAACAGGGTCCGCTCTTTCAATCACAATTAAAGCACCATGCTTATGTTCCGATAAGGCTTTAATCGCCTTGGCCAGCTCAATAAATGCCGGCGTAAATTCCTCAATGTATGATTGCAAATAAAAGGATGATGCGATCCCCTGCATGTCCTGAAAAATATGCCCCAATTCATCTAATTCACAAAGGAGGCACTGGTCTTTTTCGTGAATCGCCTTCAAAATTAGCGATGCATCACCTAATATTTGCTCTAAGTACACTTGTATTTTCCCCTTGAATGCATTTTCTGACATCTGCTCATAACGCATAGACCTTCATCTCCTTTTCAAATTTCCAACCTTTCACGCATGCTTATCTTATTGATGCACATTCTATTGGTAAAGGAGGGATGTAAAGAATGGAAATCGAAAGAATCATTCAGTATATTTGCACCTTTTTAGGCGTGATTTCGCTTTCTTTTATTTATGCCCAAATGTTTAGAAAAACGAAACCGACAAAAAAAGAATAGGCCTGGCGTTCATTGCTTTTTATACATAAAATGTTATAATTTCTCTCGTTATGAAAAAGAAACGGAGATCAATGTATGAAAGAAACTCGAAACGCCCGGCAGAAGATCAAACAGCTTTTGCACATTTTAATTCCGATATTAATTACCCAGGCGGGGCTATCTCTTATGACTTTTTTAGATACTGTAATGTCAGGGAAAGTCAGCCCCGCTGATTTAGCCGGTGTCGCCATTGGCTCAAGTCTTTGGACCCCTGTTTATACAGGACTTGCAGGCATATTAATGGCGGTCACCCCGATTGTCGCTCAGCTTTTAGGCGCTGAAAAAAAACAGAAGATTCCCTTTACTGTTTTACAGGCTGTATACGTGGCCGCGCTTCTTAGCATCGCCGTTTTAGCGATTGGATATGCTGCAGTTGACCTTATTCTTGGCCGATTAGACCTTGAGGCTCACGTGCATCAGATTGCCAAACACTTTTTAGGGTTTTTATCGCTGGGAATTTTCCCTTTATTTGTTTACACTGTTTTGAGATCATTCATTGACTCATTAGGGAAAACGAGAGTCACAATGATGATTACACTCAGTTCTCTTCCGATCAATTTTGTATTGAATTACGTATTCATCTTTGGAAAATTCGGAATGCCTGCCCTTGGCGGCGTCGGTGCCGGGCTAGCGTCCGCGCTTACATATTGGTGTATCTGCATCATCAGTTTTTTCATTATTCATAAAGCCGCGCCATTTTCCGAATACGGGATTTTCCTTACAATGTATAAGTTCTCTTGGAAAGCGTGTAAAAATATGCTCAAAATCGGGCTGCCTATTGGGTTCGCCGTGTTTTTTGAAACGAGCATTTTCGCAGCTGTCACGCTTCTGATGAGCCATTTTGATACAGTGACCATCGCGTCCCACCAGGCGGCCATGAACTTTGCTTCGCTTTTATATATGCTGCCGCTTAGTGTGTCCATGGCTTTAACAATTGTTGTCGGTTTTGAAGCCGGTGCAGCCCGATTTAAAGATGCACGCTCATATAGCTTGATCGGCATCATGATGGCGATTGGCTTTTCTTTGTTAACTGCAGCCTGTATCCTGTCATTTAGAGCGCAAATTGCCGGCATGTACACTTCTGACCCCGATGTGCTCCTGCTGACACAGCACTTTTTAATTTATGCGCTGTTTTTTCAGCTTTCCGATGCTGTGGCTGCACCTATCCAGGGAGCGCTCAGAGGATACAAAGATGTAAACTATACGCTTGCGGCCGCATTTGTCTCTTACTGGGTCATTGGCCTTCCTGTCGGTTATGCGGTCGGTACGTTTACAAGCCTCGGCGCGTTCGGTTATTGGATCGGGTTAATTGCAGGACTCGCCGCCGGGGCAGTTGGGCTGTTTTTCAGGCTGGCTAAACTGCAAAAACGTTATTCGCAAAAACAATACAGTTAAAAGAGGTGATCATACATGGCAAAAAATAAAAAATTATACGAATATCTTTCTCAGCATGCGGAGACCATCAGTTCAACATGGTATGAAACAATTGAGGAGACTGATCCGAATTCCATATATGCATCAACAGACCCTGCTGTCATTCACAATTTAAAGAGCCAGAATCTTGCCTTCAACTATAAAATAAACCGTATTTTTATAGATGATGAAGATGTGTACCTGCCTATACTGAAAGAATGGGCCTTTGAAGTCACACAGGATCAAGAGCATTTAAAGACTCCCATCCACTATATTATCCGGGAGTTTGTCAGAGTGAGAGATTTATATGTTTCCTATGTGAAAGAATTTGTCCATATCAATCAGGACACTGTGAAAGGCGAAGAAGCCGAAGACCTTTATCACGCCCTTATAAAAGCGTTTGATCTTGTGATTCATATTTTTATAGAAGAAATGTACAAAAACACAAGTCTTCAGCTTCAAGCCCAAAAAGATATGATTACTGAATTAAGCGCGCCGGTCATCGTGCTGTTTCACAGCGTCGGGCTGCTGCCTTTAATCGGAGATATTGATACAGTTCGCGCCAAACTGATTATGGAAAACACACTGCATCAATGTGCGGAGAAAAAGGTGACACAGCTGTATATTGATTTGTCAGGAGTAGCTGTTATTGATACGATGGTTGCCCACCAGCTGTTCAGTCTGATTGAGGCGCTTCGTTTAATCGGCGTTTCATCAACTTTGTCGGGAATCCGCCCTGAAATAGCACAAACAGCGGTTCAGCTTGGTTTGTCTTTCGAAGATATTTCCCTGAGATCCACCCTCGCTTCAGCGATTGCATCTGACTTGAAATTAAAAAAGGTATAAGGCTAAAGGCCTTATACCTTTTTGATTAATCATTCCATTGATACGTCCAATATACTTCTTCTTCAAACCATGTTGCCATAACAGGTTCATTGTTTTTCAATTTTTCTTCAAGCTCTCTGAGCATGCCTTCTGTTTGAGTGCGGTGAGCTCTTAACGCATTCATTTTAATATCAGCTACTTCTTTGATATCAAGTACGACATCTGCTTCGCCGAGAACTTCTTCCCTGTTGCGTGTAATGGCCATGCAGAGCGTACGCGGACGGTCTTCTTTCTTTTTACGGTACAATGCACGGATAACCGCTTCCCCGCATGCATCATGGTCAGGGTGCACGCCGTGTCCAGGATAAAATGTGACAATTAAACTTGGTTTTACATCATCTATGATCTCTTCCATGATATCAGCTAAATACTCATCGTCTTCAAATTCGAGCGTTTTGTCACGGAGCCCAAGCATCCGAAGGTCATTGATATCCATTTCTTTGCATGCGTTAATAAGCTCTTGTTTTCTTAATAGCGGCAACGTTTCCCGATTCGCAAAAAATGGATCGCCCATATTTCTGCCCATTTCACCTAAAGTGGCGCAGGCGTACGTAACCGGAATGTCTTTCTTTCTGTTTAAGGCAATCAGGCCTGCCACTCCGTATGATTCGTCATCAGGGTGAGGCAGGATTACAAGTACATGTTCTTTCATTATTTTTCACCCTTTTCTTTAAACTGTGAACGGTTTTTCACTGATTTGCAGAGAAATAGCCAGTTTACCGCCCGGCAGGTGTCCTGCCATTAATAAACGGTTGTCTTCATCTACCGTGTATTCAGTCAAGCCTTCAGCATAAATCCAGCCGTCTTCTGTTTTTAAACCAACCCGAAAAGGGCCGTTGCCTTTAATTTTCGCCTGATGATAGGTAACTTTTGCATTGCGGATGTATGCAACAACCGTCATGTTTTTTTCATTTAAGTGCGCTGAATAAGAACCGGTTGTGGTTTCTAAATGAATATATACAGGGCGGTCCGCATATCGTTCTAAAGATGCTTGCACATCTTCTTTTATGATTGCTTTCATGATTGCTCCCCTCTTTCTTCTTTTAAATGCTCTGCGCGTTCTGTATGTAATTTGACCAGCTGATATTTCACAGCCGGTTCGAGCTGTGAATTCACAATGCGCTGGATCGCAGCAAAATATTTTTCCAGCATCGGTTTCCGGAGTCTCGGATGTGTACGTTTATCCAAGAGCTCTAGATCAATCGCCTCTGCTACCGCTTCTGCGTCATCACTAGCGAAAGATCGGTTGTTCCAAAGTGAAGCGTAGGCTTTCACTATCTCTTTATCATTGTCCATCGTCTTGCTCCTTTATGTCTTACATACATGAAATGATTATACATAATATATGGTTCAGCTGAAAAGCCAAAGGCCTCAGTGGCTTTTTGACGCCCGTTTCCACTTTATTTGTGAAAACGTAAACAAGAGCAGCGCAGCCCATATACAGCTGAATGTAAAAGCCTTCGAGCTTGAAAATGGCTCATGATAAACAAACAGCCCGATCAGCAAAGTAATGGTCGGTGCAATATATTGTAAGATACCGACTTGGTACAGCGGCAGCCGTTTCGCTCCTTCCGCAAACAATAATAGCGGCAGCGCCGTAAATACACCGGCAAAAAAGAGAAGCATCCACGTCCCCCCGCTTTCTGCACCCGCGGGCTGGATATGGCCGCTCAGCAGCAAATATCCCAAAGCAATCGGCATAATCATAAATGTTTCCAGCGTTAAACCAATGGCGCTTGACAGGCTTGTTCTTTTTTTGCTTAACCCGTACAGCCCGAAGCTGAATGCAAGCAGAAGCGCTACATAAGGAATGGAGCCGTATTGGAACGCCGAGATAATGACACCGGCCGCCGCAATCGAAACTGCCACCAATTGCAGGCGATTCAGTTTTTCCTTTAAAAATAAAATTCCAAGGAGCACTGATACAAGCGGATTAATGTAATAGCCAAGACTAGCCTCAAGCAAAAAGCCATGGTTGACAGCCCATATGTATACAAACCAGTTAATCGAAATCAGGATAGAAGCGAGAAATAAAGAAAGGTTGCCGCCTTTCTTTTTCAAAGAGCGCAGCTCCTGCCACCCTGTTTTCCATTGCCGCAAGAAAAAAAGCACGATACACATAAAAACAAAAGACCATATAATACGGTGAGCCAAAATATCAAGGGCCGGCAGCTGTTCGAGAAGCTTCCAATAGAGCGGAAACAGCCCCCACATGAGAAAGGAAACGGCTGTGTAAAGAACGCCTTTTTTTGTTTCTGAGTATTGCATTTATATCCCCGCCTTTCTTTAGAGCATCTTATATTATATCACGTGAAAGATCGGGCGGGCATATACTATTTTGTCCGTGAAGAAAGGGTGTGACGACGATGTTTGAGTGGAACAAGTACTTTCCTTTCCACAATCAATTTTCCAAGGAAGCATTAAAAAAAGCAGATCCAAAAGAAGTTGAAACGTATGTAAATCGCGTAATGGAAAGTGTGTTTGGCAGTGATTATGCGGCTCAATTTCCTTTCCGCGATCCTCTCCCCCAAAAAGAACAGCCCGCCAAATCTGCTAAACCTGATATAGATATATTTGAAACAACAGACCATGTGTTTGTAAAGGTGCCAATCAGCGAAAGCCAGCTGGAACAGTTGAAAATCAAACACACTTCTCACGCATTAATGATAGAAAATTTTCCGAATTTGGATCATCCGAAAAAAATAAGCCTGCCTTGTTTAGTCAAACGCAAAGGAACAAAAGCCGTCTATAAGGATGGCCTTCTGGAAGTCATGTTTCAAAAGCAGCAAGACTACAATATGTCCGAGGTAGAAATCATCCGATAAAAAACGGCCTGCACCGATGCAGGCCGTTTTTGTTAATAGAAACCGGGATATCCGCCGTATGGCACGCCGGCACCAAAACCGTACGGTACGCCTCCGTAACCATACGGGACAGGCGGATAAGCATAGGGACGAGGTGCGTTAAACAGAGCACTCCCGAGAAAACCGCCTAATAAACCACCGACTAAAGGAGCGCCAAACAAGAAAGGATTGCGCGCCGGATATCCGGCTGGATCTGGGTTCCCGCGATAATATGAATGATGAGGGTACATGATTTTTCCTCCTTTATATCTGCCTATACGTAAAGTATTCAACAAGGAAGAAAAACGATTGGGCTATGGACTGAATCTGGGTATTGTTACATCACAAGCCCTGCCAATAACACACAACCGAGCCCTGTTACTGAGAGAACTGTTGTAAGCAGCGTCCAGGTTTGAAAGGTTTCTTTCATGCTCAAACCGAAAAATTCCTTTACCATCCAAAATCCTGCATCATTTACATGACATGCGATGACACTTCCCGCTCCGGTTGCCAGTACCATCAATGCCGGGTTTACACTGCCTGCCTCCATAAGCGGAGCTGCCATTCCCGCAGTGGTAAGCGCAGCCACAGTAGCAGAGCCCAAACACAGGCGCAGAACCGCAGCGATAATCCATGCAACGAGCAGCGGCGACATGTTTGTTTGACTGAAAAGATCAGCAACATAATCACCGACCCCGCCGTCAATCAGAACCTGTTTAAGCGCCCCTCCCCCTCCTATGATAAGCAGCATCATCGCGATTTGTGAAATCGATTCGGATAACGATTTGCTAATCTCCTTCATAGGTATTTTACGCGCATATCCCATCGTATAGAGCGCAAGCAAAAGTGAAATGAGCATTGCCGTCCCCGGAGTGCCGATAAATTCTATGATGTCTTTTCCTCTTGAATGTTCTTTGAGTAATAAAGAAAAAACAGTCGCAATGGCCATAAAGATAACTGGAAATAAAGATGTGACAACACTGATCCCAAAGCCTGGTGTTTCATCCAGATGAAATTCTTTCCGCGGCCCTAACGCCGATAAATTTCCGCGCTTTTGATACGCACCGGGAAACCGCTTCATCGCAAATTTATTAAATAAGGGCCCGGCAATCACAGTCGTCGGAACAGCGATGATGATTCCAAAAAGCAGCACCTGACCAATATGGGCGCCGTATGCAACTGAGATGGCAGTTGGCGCAGGATGCGGGGGCAAAAATCCGTGAGTGACATTTAAGGCGGCTGCCATCGGGATTCCCAGATAGAGAAAAGGCATTTTTAATTCTTTGGCAATCGCATAAACAATCGGAATCAACAGAACAAGACCCACTTCAAAAAACAGGGCTATGCCGATGATAAACGAGGCAATGACCACCGCCGCCTGTATTCGTTTCCTCCCAAATTTGTCAATCAGCGTAATGGCAATGCGATAGCCGCCCCCAGCATCTGAGACGAGCCTTCCGAGCATCGCACCAAGCCCAAACACTAAAGCTAAATGCCCGAGCTGCCCGCCTATACCCGCTTCAATTGAAAGAACGATTTTATTGATATCCATCCCAAGTCCGATGGCTACTAAAAATGAAACGACAATAAGTGAGACAAAGGTATTTAATTTTACTTTAATAATGAGAAATAACAGAATCAGCACTCCGACAGCAACGATTAAAATCGGCATGGTACCCCTCCAAATGTGTTTTAAAAATGAATTCGGCACTATTTAAGCCCAGCAAACAGAAAACGCTTTCACTAATAACCAAAAAATTTTGGTTATATGATTGTTATCTTTTGATCAACTAGTGTATTCATACTAATCTCCTAATCAATGACTGTCAATTGTTTTTATGAGTTTTTCTCAATTATCTAACGCCTATCCTATCGATTTGTTAGTTACATGTTGATTAACTTTTGGTTGTATGTTATGTTTTTTATCAAGCTAGCAGCCAGTTTTCATATCTATCCATTGTCTGGAAGCAAATCGAACAATATGAAAACAGACTTCACAAGAGGAGGAATTCACATGCCATTATTACGTTTTGATGTAATTAAAGGGCGTGACGAAAAATCACTGCAATTGTTATTAGATACTGCTCACCAAGCGATGGTCGAAGCGTTTGGTGTTCCGGAAAGAGACCGTTATCAAATTGTCCATCAGCATCCAGCAAACGAGCTTATGATCCAGGATACAGGATTAGGATTTCAAAGAACTAAGGATCTGGTTATCATCAGTATAACGAGCAAAACAAGAACAGAAAGCCAAAAGGAAAAATTGTATGCCCTGCTGGCTGAAAAGCTAGAAGCAGAATGCGGTATTTCCCCAGAAGACCTAATGGTTTCCATTACCGAGAATGGTGACGCAGACTGGAGTTTTGGTCTTGGTGAGGCGCAATTTTTGAATGGAAAACTATAAAATAATGAAACATAGTAAAAAAGAGAGCTTCATCAGAAGCTCTCTTTTTTAATTCTCTCATTTCTTTTTGATAAAAAATCCCAAATTTGGTGGATAGAACCTTGATCTCCTTTTTTTAAATCCAGTTTCGATGCTAATGTAATTCCAATGGAAGCTGACTGGGTTTTGGCAGTAAATATAAAATCTAGGCAGATAGAGTTCCGTTTTGACGATTTGCAAAACGAGATAAATGATGATCCCCATTAACAATAGGTTAGCTGCTAATCATTTTTTCACAGATTGAACATTTCCTATTTTTGTATATTCTCTTCATATTCACATTACTTTTGCAAACCTGTAAAAGCCATTTTGACAAATATAAAAAGTCATGTAAACGGTATGAACCACCACCCCTTACATGACTTTATTATTGAAATAAGACTCTTTCCCGGACGCCTCTTTCCTTATTTCTCTTCTTCGCACACTGTTTCACCGGGCTCGCAAAATTGATCGGCCCACGCCTGCATCTCTTGGAATACAGCTTGAAGCGCTGTTCCTTTTTCAGTCAGCGTGTAGATGACTTTGACCGGCGTTTCAGGGAGAACCTGCCGCTGGACGATCTCGTTTTGTTCAAGCTCCTTAAGGCGTTCCGCAAGCATTTTTTGGCTGATCATCGGTATTGTTTCCGTTATCTCTTTAAACCGTTTCGGCCCATCCATTAGCACATGGATGATCAGACCGTTCCATCGTTTTCCCAGCAATGAAAAAGCGGATTCCATTTTAGGGCACATTGTATTTCCCACAAGTCTTCATCCCTTCATCTATTGATTGACATGTATTCAATGATCCATTACAATAATCTTTCAAGTTACATTTAGTAAGCTTCTAACTTTTCTATTATCATACCACGTTTATCCGAAGGAGGAAACACTATGACGAATACTCTGGATGTTTTAAAAGCACGTGCATCTGTAAAGGAATATGATACAAATGCCCCGATCTCTAAGGAAGAGCTGACTGAGCTATTGGACCTTGCCGCTAAAGCGCCTTCAGCTTGGAACCTTCAGCATTGGCATTTCACAGTATTCCACAGCGATGAATCAAAAGCGGCGCTTCTTCCTGTAGCGTATAATCAAAAACAAATCGTTGAGTCTTCTGCTGTTGTCGCTATTTTAGGCGATTTAAAGGCAAATGAAAACGGTGAAGAAGTTTACGCTGAATTGGCAAGCCAAGGCTATATTACAGATGAAATCAAACAAACATTGCTCGGCCAAATTAACGGCGCCTACCAAAGCGAGCAATTCGCACGTGATTCTGCTTTCTTAAATGCTTCTTTAGCCGCTATGCAGCTTATGATTGCCGCAAAAGCAAAGGGTTATGACACGTGCGCAATCGGCGGATTTAACAAAGAGCAGTTCCAAAAGCAATTTGATATCAGTGAGCGCTATGTTCCGGTTATGCTTATTTCAATCGGAAAAGCATTGAAACCTGCCCATCAAAGCAACCGCTTATCGCTTTCAAAAGTGTCAACTTGGCTGTAAGGATATGAAAAACCTTAGTCCGAAAAACGGACTAAGGTTTTTTTTATACAATCGCATTTTTGTACCATTCGCGAGCCTGTTCAGCTTCATGCTGCGTCAGCTGATGGCCCCCATCCTGCCAGAATACGGAGGCTGATGCCCCGCTGTCACGTAAATAGCGGTGAAGCTCTTCTGATTCTTCCTTCGTGCAGAGAGGGTCGTATTTCCCGGCACCTATAAAAACTGGGAGTCCCGTCATATCAGGCAGCGTGATACCGCGAACCGGAACCATCGGATGATGCAGAATAGCCCCTTTTAAGACATCTTTATAATGGAAAAGCAGGCTTGCTGCAATATTTGCGCCGTTTGAATAACCGACTGCAATCACTCGGCCGCGGTCAAATTGATGCATTTCTGCAGCCTCGTCGATAAAATCTTTCAATTCTCTTGTCCGCTCCACGAGGTCCTTTTCATCAAAGACACCTTCACTCAGGCGTTTGAAAAATCGCGGCATTCCATTTTCAAGCACCGATCCTCTGACACCAAGCAAATGGGCATGAGGGTCTATAAACCGTCCCAATGAAAGCAGATCGTGTTCATTACCGCCTGTTCCATGCAGCAGCAGCAGTACGTTGTCAGATGTGCCTTTTTCATAAATATGCTTCATCGTAAATTCCCCCTTTTAAAGTTCAGGCAACATGTCTGTTATTTGTTGTCTATGTTTCTCCAGCCATACAGGCAATTTTAATGAGGTCCCCAGCTCATCAAACGTTTCATCTGTCATAAAGCCCGGCTCATCTGTGGCGATTTCAAATAAGATACCGCCTTTCTCTCTGAAATAAACGGATGTAAAGTATTCTCTGTCAAGGATTTCTGACGAAGGAAGGTGGTTTTCCGCAATAATCGGGAGCCATTTCGCCTGTTCCTCTTTCGTTGTCCGAAACGCTACATGGTGTACCGTGCCATAACCTCCCACCCCTCTTTTTTCAGGGTGTAAATGTACGTCAATAACGCCCCCGATGGCCGCTGAGGATATCAGTCTGACAATCTTGTCTTCTTCAGCCGCTTTGGAGTATCCGAGACTTTCCGTTAACAATTGAATGGTCGCATGCGGGTCGTAGGAATACAGCAGCACGCCTTTCATTCCCGTAATCGCCTCATATTCTGAAATGCCGTCAGGTGTCCACTCACTTTTATCGCTTTCCTCATCCTCTATGATCGCTAACGGAAGGTCTTCCGTATCATGAAAAACAAGCGCCCTTTCACCGAATAACGTTTTTTCCTCCAGTTTCAGCCCGTTTTTCTCAAGACGTTCCTTCCAAAAAGACAAGGAGCCTTTTGGAACTGAAAAGTACACCCGGCCCGCTTGGCCTTTACCTACCGTTCCCTGCCCGCTTCCTTGGAACGGGAAAAAGGTCATAATTGTACCGGGATCTCCATTTTGATTCCCGAAGTAAAAATGGTACGTTGCGGGATCATCGAAGTTTACTGTTTTTTTGACAAGCCGAAGCCCGAGCACTTCTGTATAAAATCGCAAGTTTTCTTGCGGATCTCTGGCGAATGCTGTGACGTGGTGCAATCCTTCTGTTTTCATTTTCCCACTCCTATTTATCTCGATTTCAAGATATTTATTATTTTAAACCTTTATTGAGCAGGATGCAAACAATGTGTTTTGGTTAAATAATTGAAAAAATCATTTTTTTCTAATAATTATCTTGTGATCTTATCTTACAACTGCTATTATAGTGAGCATTATCATGTTTCAGGAGGAAAGTAAATGGTTAAAAAAGCACTTATTGTTATTCTCATTCTTTTGCCATTCGCCCAACTTGCGCTATTGCCGCTTGTGAATCGAATTGAACCGATTATGTTCGGCCTTCCGTTTTTCCACCTTTGGCTGCTGTTGTGGATTATCATTACGCCGTTATGCTCGTTTGGCATTTACCAGATGCAAAAAAAAGATGGAGGGCTTGAATAATGCAAGGGAATCTCACTGCACTTCTCATTACAGCTGTTATCGTTTTAACCGTTGTCTGTATCGGATTTCTCGCCGGAAGAGACAAATCCTCACGCACCTCGGTGGAAGAATGGTCTGTCGGAGGCAGACGCTTTGGCGGCCTTCTCGTCTGGTTTTTAGTAGGCGCTGACCTCTATACGGCATATACTTTCTTAGGGTTAACCAGTACTGCTTATACGGGCGGAAGCGTTGCATTTTTCGCCATTCCTTATTCTGTATTGGCCTACTTTATCGCCTACTTCTTCCTGCCGAAACTTTGGAAAGTTGCGAAAATTCATAAATTAACGACACTTGCGGATTACGCCCGGGAGCGTTTTGACAGTAAGCTTTTAGCAAGCCTTGTTGCCATCGTCGGTGTGCTGATGCTTATTCCGTACATATGCCTTCAACTGAGCGGCATTCAAGATACGCTCCAGGTTGCCGGCACCGGATATATTAATGTGAAATTCGTTGTCATCATTTCATTTATTCTTGTTGCTCTTTACACATTCTTCAGCGGGATTAAAGGTCCTACTTATACAGCAATCATTAAAGACATTTTAGTATGGGTTATTATGCTGTTTATGGTGGTGTCCCTTCCTCTCATTCATTTTAACGGCTGGACACCAATGATTGACACGTTAGTAAAGGAAGCGCCGCAAATGCTGACGATACCGGCTGATGGGCCAAAAGGCATTCCTTGGTTTATCACAGCATCTATTGTTTCCGCTCTTGCACTTTTTATGTGGGCACATGCGGCTACAGGAGTTTTCACAGCGAAAAGCGCCGATGCAGTAAGAAAAAACAGCATGTTTTTACCGCTTTATAATATTGTTTTAATTTTGGTCATTTTTCTTGGCTTTATCGCATTTCTTGTTCTGCCGGAAGATAAAAATCCAAGACTGGCGCTGCTGCATTTGATTCAAACATCTTACGGCGGCGTGGCACAAGGTTTTGCATATGCCACTATCGCTCTTGCCTCATTGATTCCTTGTTCCATCATGGCAATCGGGGCATCAAACTTATTCGCCAATAACCTATATCGGGATTTGATTCATCCGAATGTGTCTCAAAGCAAGCTGACACTAGTCACACGTTCAATGGTGTTTGTTGTCATCGGCCTAGCGCTTCTGTTTGGAATGCTGTTCCCGACTGCCTTAGTGACACTCCAGTTATTAGGCGTATCCGGCATGGTGCAAATCTTCCCGGCGATTGCTGTCAGCCTATTCTGGAAAAACCAAACGAAAGAAGCGACAGTTATCGGATTATTGGTCGGCCTTGCGGTTACGTTTATTGTGTATACCACTCAATCCGCACATGGCATTTATGAAGGGTTCTGGGGATTGGCCGCCAATATCATCGCTGTGGTTATTCTCAACCCGCTGTTCGTCAAAAAAGCAGGGTCCAATCCTGTTATTGAAGGTTTATTTGGTAATAAACAAGACCAAAACCCGAATCAAAAGGGTGCATAAAAAACCCATACGCGGCAACCGCGTATGGGTTTTTTTACATTTCTTTTTTCAGTGTTTCAATTGCTTTTTCCATTTGCGTGTCATTATTTGACAGCTTCTTTTGAAGTTCTGTCATTAATTTCGTTGTTGTATCGCCAGTCAGTACGCCAGTTTCTTTCAGCTTCTCTTTTTTCTGGAACTGTTTGACCACAGATGCAAAATCCTGATCATACGTACTGTTCACTTTCACCTGATAGCCAAGTGCTTTGAACATTTGCTGAGCTACTTTGACGTTGGTGCCTGAATCACCTGACTTGTACGTTTTATCCGCATCCAAATACGGCAGTTTCGCGTAATCAGGCAGCTCTGCTTTCACTTGAGGCTTGATGCCTTTTTTGTGAATCCATTCACCATCGGCAGTCAGCCATTTGGCGACTGTCAGTTTTACGGTTGAGCCATCATCATATTCTTTTGCTGTCTGCACTGTGCCCTTGCCAAATGTCGTTTCACCGATTAATGGTATGCCTGACGATTCGTGAAGGGCAGCGGCCATAATTTCGGCGGCGCTGGCTGTGCCGTCATTCACTAAAACGACGGTCGGTTTGGTCACTGTTCGTTCTTTTTCAGCCTTCATGACTTCTTTAGAACCGTTTTTGTATTCAACCTGCATGATGTTTTTCCCTTTATCAATAAACAGGTTGCTCATTGTAATCGCTTGGTCCATTAAGCCGCCCGGGTTGCCCCTTAAGTCTAAAATATAGCCTTTGGCGCCTTTTTTCTCTAAACTGTCAATCGCACTCGTCAGCTCTTTAGCAGTTGTTTCAGAGAAAGAAGTGATTTGGATTTCGCCGATGTTGTTGTCTTTCATCTTAGAATAGACGGTCTCTACAGGAATGGTATCGCGCTTAATGGAAAGATCGATATTTCCGACTCCCGCTCTGTTCAGTTCAAGCTTCACTTTTGTGCCCTTTTTGCCGCGGATTAAAGCGACAGCTTGATTTACATTCATGCCTTTGACGCTTTTTCCGTTCACCTTAAGGATTTGGTCCCTCGGTTTGATTCCGGCTTTTTCAGCAGGTGAACCTTTAATAGGCGATACAATAAGGATTTCACCGTCTTTCTCCTCTACTTGGGCTCCGATGCCTTCAAAGGATGCGGAAATCGTCTCATCGAATGATTTTGCTTCCTCTTGATCCATATATGTGGAATACGGATCATCCAGAGATTCAATCATTCCTTTAATTGCTCCGTCTACTAATTTGTCATCATCTGTCTTTTGGTAGTAATCACTTTTGATTTGCTCATACGCTTTATTTAATTTGTCGAACTCGCTGTCTCCCATGCTTGCTGATTTCTGGCCCAGGATGCTGGAATTGCCCGTAATAAATAAAGTAAGCGCTGAAGCGACAACCGCAGTGATCAGCACAATAAAAAACAGTTTTAATTGCCGTTTCAATTAAACACCACCTTTTTCTTCTTACATTATTATCATGGACGAATTCTTATTCGTCAACTCGGAGCAGAAATGAAAGAGAAAACGCCCTTCTTTCGCTTTTCATAAACCTATGTCTTTATACGACATATGATAAAGAAAAAGGAGGATTCGATATTGAGCCGATATTTAGAAATGCTGTCCTTATTCGGTGTCGCAGGGGCGCATCCAGGCGGGCTGGCTTTTTCAAAAGCGGTCTTGCAAAAAGCTGCCCCCTCCCCAGATCAGCCGATTCTTGATGCCGGATGCGGAACAGGCCAAACAGCGGCTTATTTAGGACATTTACTGTATCCTGTAACAGTCGTTGATAAAGACCCTATCATGCTAGAGAAAGCGAAAAAAAGATTTGCAAATGAAGGGCTTGCCATCACTGCATATCAGGCAGAGCTGGAACATCTCCCGTTCTCTTCTGAGTCCTTTTCCTGCGTCCTGTCAGAATCGGTCCTCAGTTTTTCTGATTTGACGCCCTCTCTCCAAGAAATTTCGAGAGTATTGAAGCCCGGCGGGATGCTGATTGGTATTGAAGCAGCTTTAAAAAAACCGATGCCGCCTGCAGAAAAAAAGCGAATGATGGATTTCTACGGTTTTACTTGTTTACATGAAGAAACCGAGTGGCATAAAACTCTTAGGTCTTATGGTTTTCAAAAAACGGAAGCGATAACACTTCTTCCAGATGACATGGAATTTGAACCGACCACAGAAATGGATTTATCGCAAACGATCGCTCCTATCTACTACGATACGCTTCAAACACATTATGAACTCATGCAGATATATAGCGAGTTCATGGGACATTGTATCTTTGTCGCGCATAAGTAAAACGGCGTATCGCCCCCTGTTTTCGTCCAACCTTTTTATCCTATCTATCATATGCTGATAGAAAGTCAGTATAGGAGGGAAACAATATTGGAGAGATATTACCATCTTTGCAGAAACCATCAAGGTAAAGTCGTCAGAATTACAGAGAGAGGCGGAAGAGTTCACGTCGGCAGAATTACACGTGTAACAAGAGACAAAGTTTTTATAGCTCCGACCGGCGGAGGGCCGAGAGGTTTTGGTTACGGATATTGGGGCGGTTATTGGGGATACGGAGCGGCTTACGGTATTTCCCTCGGTTTAATTACAGGAGTGGCTCTAGCTGGTTTATTCTTCTGGTAAGCATAGAATAAATGTATGAACAAATGCTAGATTCACCAAACACAATAAAGCCCGCTTATCAATTGTAAGCGGGCTTTTACTGTTAGATTTTCTTCACTTTTTCAAAGTACTCTTCCAGCGTTAAATCATTATCATGGATGACCTTTGCGGCCTTTTTGCCTACATAGCGCAGGTGCCATGGCTCATATTCGTATTTGGTGATATCTTCTTTATTTTTTGGATAGCGAATGATAAAGCCATATTTATAAGCATTGTCCTGCACCCATTTTCCGTCTGCCGTGCTGCCGAACGCTTCATTTATCTGAAAACCGTTGCTTCGGCTCGAGATGTCCATCGCAAGGCCTGTTTGGTGCTCGCTTTCACCCGGGTAAGCGACCGCTTCCCTTGCCTTCTTTTCCCCTTTTAGGCTGACTTCATTGTTAAAAATGACTTGCTGTCTGTCATACGAACGGTATCCTGAAACAGCTGCCAGTTCATAGCCTTCCTTTTTCGCAGCATCGAACATCGTTTTTAATGCGTCGGCCGCTTCCTTTCTGATGTAACGTTTTTGAATCTTTTCTTCAAAAGAGAACTCTACATCAGGTATGACTAGATCACTAGGTTCATAGTTTCCGGGCAGTGCGTATTCTTTATTGACAAGCGCGAGTATGTTTTCTGGATTTTGAATGGTTTCCAGACCGTCCACTTTTTTAATATTATTGAAATATTTGCTTTCCAATGAAAACGCACTGTCCTGAGTGTTTGCTTTTTTGCTGTCAGCTGTTTTTTGTTCAGTTTGCTTTGTTTCTGCTGTGGTTTTCGTATCCTTTTGAGCATCTCCGTTTGACATGCTGCAGCCGGCTCCGACTATTGCCGTTACACTCAGAGCGGCAGCCAGTGAAAACCATTTACCGGACTTTTTCATATTACATTACCTTCCTTTTATCAATCGTTTCCGCATTCATAAAGAAGAGGCTGCCGGCACCCAGCACGCCTCTTGATTTATTTTATTGTGATACGGAATGTAAAGCCACTTCTATCATATCATGAAATGTCGTTTGACGCTCTTCCGCTGTCGTTTCTTCTCCTGTTAATACGTGATCGCTCACAGTGAGAATTGACAGCGCTTTTCTTCCGTGCTTCGCTGCTAATGTATATAATGCAGTCGTTTCCATCTCTACGCCCAGGACACCGTATTTTGCAAGCTTTTCGATTTGCGAATCGTCGTTGTAGAATTGGTCAGCTGTAAATACGCTTCCTACAGTGACCGGCACGCCTTTATCCTTTGCGGCATCATAGGCATTTTTTAAAAGCTCAAAATCTGCGCAAGGCGCAAAATCAATGCTTCCGAAAGCGACTCTGTTCATTTGAGAATCAGTTGAAGAGGTCATAGCCAAAATGACGTCCCGCACTTTGACATCTTTACGGATAGCGCCGCAAGAACCTACTCTTATTAAATTTTGCACATCGTAGCTTTGAATTAATTCATTCACATAAATTGAAATCGATGGAACGCCCATTCCCGTGCCTTGCACGGAGATTTTTTTGCCTTTATATGTACCCGTAAATCCATACATGCCTCTAACTTCATTGTAGCATTCTACATTTTCAAGATACGTTTCAGCAATAAATTTTGCTCTGAGAGGATCTCCCGGCAAAAGCACTGTGTCCGCAATCTGTCCTTTTTCAGCACCTATATGTACACTCATCTCATATCCTCCTGTAAATCTAAATTATCATCCAGTCCGTTCATTTTACAACGAATGTCATGATGAGACAAACTTCAGCATTGATTATAAAGGAATATGGCGAAAAAAGAAATGTTCCGGGGCCGTTTGGGCACTTCCGGAGAAAAACGGGATAATTGAGGTGTTTATTTGAAAAGCTAACCGCAGGAAGGAGGGATGGGACATGGGTAAAAAACAGCGTAACCGGATCACCGGCCAAAAAAAGAACAACCACATACCTGCAAAAGACGTGATTGCAGCTGAAGAGGCGCACGAGAAAGAGTATTCCGCTGCCAAACGCAAGCCTTAAACTGCAGAAAACTGCGGAAATCCGCAGTTTTCTTTTCATTTTGTCGTTTGTACAATCAGACGATTGATTTTCCTCCATCCGGCGGGAAGCAGTTTATAATATGTTTTCCCTTTTCTTCCTTCATCAATCAGAATCACGTCCCCTGTGGCCATAAATCTCGCATCATAATCACTTGGAACAGTGTCAAATACATTAAACAAAGAGAATGCTCTTTTCAGCACGTCTTGATGATCGCTCCCGTTCAGTTCAGTTCGATAGACGGGTCTGTAGCCCTTTTTTTCGCCAAACCGGGGTGTTTGAAATATTGTCACATCATAGGAACAAGACTTCTTTTTAAACACGGATAACATCATCAAGATCCCCTCCCTTTTATTTCTTTAACATATTAGCGTTTTTGTCCGGTTTTCCTCTCTCTATTTTTGTCGAAACCGCTTAATCTTTTCGTCAAAACCTTTTACGAGGAAAAACAGAAGCAGGCCGAGACTAAAGCCGCCTAGCACGTCGGTCACAAAATGCACACCCAGATAGACTCTGCTTATGCCGACCAAAACCGTGATCACGCCGGCTATGGTGTATACCATTTTTTTATGTTTGGACAAAAACGGGAGGTGTTTTACTAAAAAGTAGGCAACGACAGGATAGACATAGGTAGCGTTCATAGCGTGGCCGCTCGGAAAGCTGAAGGATGATTCATGAACCAGCGGTGCAAAATCAGGCCTCACTCGTTCGATCCATTCTTTTAACACTTTGTTTAACAGCCGATCTGCACCGAATACCAAAAGCATCAAAAGCCCGTCCCATGTTTTTCTGTAAAATAACAGGCCCACTCCAATGATCAGGAGGAGAGGGAACAGGAAAGAAGAAGCTCCAAGATGCGTGATCCCTGTCATGACATCGTTAAGCCATGGCTGGCGAATCAAAACAGCTGCCTTGCTTATCATTTCATCTGCAGATTGAACAGCATTTGAATGAATGACCGCAGCTAGAAAAAGAAAGAAAAGAAACAGACTAACGGGCTTGTACAACATTTTAACCACCTCGATTTTCACAGAAGTCATAGAACATGAATAATAAAACCGGAGCTGGGCGCTCCGGTTTCATGCCTCAATCATCTTCGTCCAGCTCTTCATCTATCATACATTTTTCTATCAAATAATCAAAGGTAATATCAGCGATTTCAAACAGCTCATCCTCACTCGGTATGTAGCCCCGTCTTGCAAGCTCTCTGTAAAAAAATTCAGCGATTTCTTCCGTATCAATCACAAGATCTATTTCTTTCATCTCCGTACCGCCTCCTTTTTTATGTTTTATGAAAAAACAGGCTGAATTATACCCGGTGTTCTAAACAATTCTTTCGGTCATATACATTGAATAAAAAAACAAGCCATAGGAGGCTGACTATATGATCGCTAAAATGATGGAAGCACTGGACGGAGAAA
Source organism: Bacillus sp. G16 (assembly GCF_021282335.1). Lineage (NCBI taxonomy): Bacteria > Bacillati > Bacillota > Bacilli > Caryophanales > Bacillaceae > Bacillus > Bacillus sp. G16. The sequence continues at coordinate 126,812 of NZ_JAJSOZ010000006.1, forward strand.
GATTTGATATTATAATGGAAAAAACGCTCAAAGGAATGACGCAAGTGATGATTTGGGGCTGTCTGCCTTATTTTTTATATGTTTTGATCCGTATGTTCACAAACTAACTGAAGTGCTCTTTTAAACTTTCCAGAACAAACATCATCATATCTTTATATTCTTCATCTTGAAACATTTCGTACAGAATTTTGTAGTCATTATAAATATCCAGAAGCTCATCAACAATTGATACAGCAAGGATGTGAAGGGTATCTTGATCTTCATCATCACCTTCAAACTGAAGAAGAGCAGACGATGCAATATCTTCGCCGATCTCTTGGGCAGTTTCTCCGACATAGTGGACAAACAAAAGCTGATGTACAAACTGGTCCATTTCATATTTTCTTAGCACCAGCGTGAGATCCTCTTCCTCCGTTTCAAGCCACTCTCCATCCTTTAAACGGGTCAGCTCATAAATGATATCTTCCCAGCCATCTTCTAAATATCTCCAAATTTCTGTTCTGTGGCCGATAATACGAAAGAGTTCTTTTCCATAATCTTTTACATAAACGACGTCCCCAATAAGGAATTCATACTCGATATCAAGCTTTTCCATGTCGACAATGACACCCTCATAATCTTTGTAAAGCTGAATGGACGACTCAAAGTATAAGACTTCATTATGATTGACTTCATATAGATAGTGTTTATCAATTTGGTGTACTTTTGTGATGGTGCCGACTGTTCCATACATAATGACGACTACGATATCCCCTACTTGGAATTTCGGTTTATTTTGCTTCACGGTGTCTCCCCCTCGCCGCAACATTTCTCATACGCTATCGTATGCCGGGTGACGCCAATTCGCATGGGCATGAAAACCAAAGGAAATATCCAATTCTGGTATGGGTGAGGACATAAAAAAATCCGCAGTGATCTGCGGATGGAACAGCTATTATCTGCCGTGCACTTCAGCCTCGTATTGATCCCAAGCTTCATCAAACGTAGCCATCGTGTGAAGGTAATCAGCGTTCAGCTCTAAATATGAACTGATTTCATGATAATCGGTTGAGGTTTTCGGAAAGCTGTGATCCTCATACGCCTGATTGGCAAATTCACTGATGCTGTCCTTCGGCTTAGGGTGTCTGTATTTCAATAAATAGTGATAAAAGGATTTCATGGGTTTCCCCTCCTGGTGTCTGTCTTTTGTTGTTCTATTATACAGTTCAAGTGTAAAATTACAACAAAAGAATACCGAAACATCATTCAGGAGAAGTCAAAATAGTTGCGTTTCAGAATCCTTTCTGTCTCCATGAGCTGCTGGTACGTCAGGCTTTCAGGCAGTTTTTTTGTTTGAATCAAAAGCAGCTGATCCTCAATCTCCTTAATCGTGTTTTCCTCTTGATAGGTCATTCCGCAGGAAGCACACACCATGGCGGGGGTGTCTGTCAGTTCTATGGCTCTTGTTCCGTCAGGGAGCTCCCAGTACACCGTGTTCCTGCCGGGTACTGCTTCAAGCTCGCCGCACCATTCGCATGTTTTCATGAAGAATCCCCTCCGATTTCAGCCTCTTTCTGTTTTTTCTGCTGCGCCAAAAATTTCTTTTCTTTTAGCTGGTCTCTTTTCTCACGCCGGTCTTTTAATGTTTCATGCTCGGGATTCGCTGTGTATGCCTCTCTCCTTTTGATTCTGGCTACATTTTCCGGTGTAAAAGAAACCTCTTTGTCGGCAAAAATGGCACTCAGCCCGATCGGCTCCTTTTTGTCAGCGATTTCAGGGAAAACGGACTCAAAATAGGCGTCAGCCTGATTAGGGATATAATTCTCCGGTTCCGGATATGACGTAATGACGCCTTCAAAATTTCTTAAGATGACTTTGTCAGGGCTTTGCGACAGTACATAGTTTGGCTGCAAAGCGATTTTCCCCCCGCCGCCTGGCGCGTCAACGACAAAGGTAGGAACCGCATAGCCTGAGGTATGGCCTCTCAGCCCTTCAATGATCTCCAAACCTTTGGAAACGGGGGCTCTGAAATGTCCGATGCCTTCTGACAGATCACATTGATAAATATAATATGGACGGACTCTGATTTTTACCAAGTCGTGCATGAGCTTTTTCATGATTGGAACTGAATCATTAATACCGGCTAACACGACTGCCTGATTTCCGACCGGCACTCCTGCGTTCACCAGCTTTTCACAGGCCTCAACGGATTCCTCTGTCATTTCGATGCTTGTGTTGAAATGAGTGTTCAGCCAGACCGGATGATATTTTTTCAAAATCTCGCACAGTTGATCGGTAATGCGCTGTGGAAAGACGACCGGCGCCCTTGTTCCGATTCTGATCACTTCCAGATGCGGAATGCTGCGAAGCTCTTTTAAAATGTATTCTAAAATTTGATCATTGATTAGTAACCCGTCACCGCCTGAAATTAAACAATCGCGGATTTCAGGTGTTTCCCGGATATAAGCAATCGCAGCATCAAGCTGTTTTTTGGGGACTCCCATTCCGATTTGTCCGGAAAAACGCCTTCTTGTGCAGTAGCGGCAGTACATGGAACATTGATTAGTGACAAGAAACAGCACACGGTCGGGATAGCGGTGCGTCAGACCGGGTACCGGTGAATCTTCATCCTCATGGAGCGGGTCTTCCAGATCGTATTTTGTTTTGTGCATTTCTTCAGAAAGCGGTACAGACTGCATGCGGATCGGGCATCTCGGATTATCGGGATCCATTAATGAAGCATAGTAAGGTGTAATATTTAGGGGGATTGTTTTGGTCGAAATTCTGACACCTTCCTCTTCATCCTCGGTCAGATTAATGACTTTTTTTAAATCATCTACCGTTCTTACCGTATGTGTCAGCTGCCAAAGCCAATCATTCCATTTCTCTTCCGGAACATCCTTCCATAACTCGATCTCCTTCCAATGCCGTTTCGGTTTATGCCATTTGTTTGCCAAATGAATTCCTCCTTACAGGTGCTTGCACCAAATATTCATGTTTTCAAGACCTTCGGCTATATAGCAATTGTTGATCAGTCTTCCGCCGTACTGATAGCCGGAATGGTACAACACAGCATTCATCCCAAAAGACGCAGCACGGGCGAGAGAAAATACATGAAAGATACCCTTCTCGGCCATTTCCTTTTCTAAAGCCTCAATTAAAAGGCTTGTCAGCGAACGGCCCCGATATTCCGGAAGCACAGCGCAGTCGGTTATTTCCGCATGACCCAGCTCTGGATTGCTATCTGCGCTTGCTGCACTGATCAGACGATCATGATCAAACATGACATAATACATCGTATTTTCATTCATCGTCTTTTCAATATAAGCAGGATCAAATACGGGGGTCGGGTACGTACGGAATACTTTTTTATACAGCATGGATAGCTGGTACATGTCGTTTGTTTCTGCTTTTCTCATCGTAAAAACGGGTGTAGTTTCGCTGCGGTGGTGAGGTGCTGTGCGATATAAGGCTTCGATGGTCTCCTGTTCTTCTATATAAGAATCTGTTTGTCTCCGTTTCTCTGTGAGGTAACGGACCATGACGCAAGCCGGGTGGCCGAGATAATAGCCCTTGAGAAAACCCTCCGGCACAAATAAGTGTTTGGCAAGCACTGCCTCATCGTGCTGTTTCGTATAGACGATGATTTTTTCCGCATCCTCTTCTTTTGCCGTTGCCACGATATCAGGCAGCGCCTTCTCAATGGCTCCGTCATAACGAACTACTCTGATTCGTTTGTTAAAGTCGTCATGGTCCAAAACCGCTGTGACAAAGTTACTCTTTATTGACTTGAGCATCCGCATCCTCCCCGTCTGTATGAAGCCCGCACCAATCCATAACAAAAAGTGCAATAATTTTAGCAGATTCTATCATGGCTTCAACCTCAATGTATTCGTTTGCCTGATGAGCTGTTTTTGTTTCTCCAGGCCCGAAGACGATCACTGGCGTATCTCCAGCATGGTATAAAAGCCCTCCGTCTGTTCCCCATGGCGAGGCTTCGATCATTGGCTCTGTCTGTTTCATTTTTTGATAGGCTGATTGCAGCACTGAGATTAAAGGATGGTCATCTGGTAAATCATTCGGAAGCCATTGAGCGCCAAACCATTCTACTTTAATCGGATGATGTTTAAACCATTCGTCACGGTATTCTAAATCCCTCAGCCAGTTTTCCAATTCCATTTTTACAGCTTCAGGCTTTTCATGGGGAGCAATTCCGCATCTCCCTTCTATGACGACACGGTCTGCAACTGAAGATGGCCACGCACCGCCTGAGATGGTGCCGATATTCACCGGTACCGGTATTGGGACATTGTCATACAGCGGATCTGAAATTCTCGCATTGCGGGCTTTCTCCAGCTCTTGTATGGCTGTGATCACGTGCATGCTTTTTTCAATCGCGCTCACACCTTCATAGCGTGTGCCCCCATGTGCCGCTAATCCTTTTACTGTGATCCGAAACCACATCGAGCCCTGCTGCTTTATAAAAAGTTTCATATTCGTCGGTTCCGGAATCAGCGCGCCGTCAGCACGGTAGCCTCTCATGATGGCAGACAGTGTTCCAGCGCCGCCGCACTCTTCATCTACAACACTTTGAAACAATACATCTCCCTTCAATTTGACATCGCAAGCGTGCAGGGCTTCTAAAGCAAAAAGAAGGGCTGTATTGCCTCCCTTCATATCCGTTGAGCCGCGGCCGTATATTTTACCGTTTTCTTCGACAGCTTGAAACGGTTCATACTTCCAATCCTTTACGCTTCCTTCAGGCACAACATCGATATGACCGTTTAAAATCAGCGACCGGCCCCCGCCCGCTCCCGTTTTTTTTGCAACGATGTTCGGGCTTTCATGAAAATCGGAACGGTCTGATTTAAAGTAGGGATGCTGTTTTAATTGCTTTAGGCTTGGCTCCCACACGTCTATGTCCATATGAAATTGCCGCAGCTTTTCAAGCACAACAGCTTGGGCGTTAAATTCTGAGCCTAATGTGCTTTTTTCTCCTATCAGCCTTTTGAGAAGACGAATGGCTTTGGCCGAATGCTGATCAAGCCACTCGATTACTTTTCTCTCAATACCCTGCATCCTCATTCCCCCTTTTAAGAAAAAGGCATATCTATTTTGATTTCAGCTTCAGTCAGCCTCGTCACCTCGTCAATTGTCGAGCCATTCATCAGCTCTTTTAATATGAAATGATGGCCGTCGACCTCAAGAACGGCTTTTTCAGTAATGATCATATCTACACAGCCTGCTGCAGTTAATGGAAGCGTGCATGTTTCTGTTAATTTAGGCCTTCCCTTTTGATCTGTATGACTCATGACGACAACCACTTTTTTCGCTTTTTGGGCCAGTTCCATCGCACCGCCCATGCCCGGCACCTTTTTTCCCGGGACAAGCCAATTTGCCAAATCACCTGACTGGCTCACCTGCAGGGCGCCTAAAATCGTAATGTCAATTTTGCCTCTTCTGATCATCGCAAAAGACATCGTTGTATCAAAATAAGACGCTCCTTTTACAGCCCGAACCGGAAATCCCGCTGCGTTGCATAAATTTTCATCCTCATCTCCCTTTTGAGGGCTTTCGCCAATGCCGAGCACACCGTTTTCCGCCTGCAGCATGACCTGCATGTCAGGCGGCAAAAAGTTTGGCACCAAGGATGGGATGCCGATACCGAGATTCACAATCATGCCCGGCTTGATTTCAGAGGCGGCCCGTTTTGCGATCTGTTCTCTCTCAGCTACTCCCAAGCCCATTTCCACTTCACTCCTTCGCTTCTCACAACCCCCTCGACAAAAACCCCCGGTGTGACAATCATTTCTTCAGAAATCTCCCCCATCGGGACGATCCTCTCAGCTTCGGCAAAGGTTCTACTGGCGGCCATTGCCATAAGCGGATTCATATTGCGTGCTGTTTTGTCATACGTTAAATTGCCGAATTCATCTGCAATGTGCGCATTGATGAATGCAAAATCAGCCGTCAGCGCCTCTTCAACCAAATATCGCTTTCCAGCCACAGACACGATGTCCTTTTCCTCACAAACCATTTGATTATCAATACCGACGTCGGTTAAAATGCCGCCGAGTCCCGCTCCGCCGGCACGAATCCGTTCTGCAAGCGTTCCCTGTGGTGAAAATTGAACCTCTAACGTCCCGTCAGTCATCTGTTTACCTGCTACAGGATTGGAACCGATATGCGAGGCGATCAGGGTTTTGACTCGTTGATTGACAATAAGCGGACCGATCCCTATTTCCGGAAACCCGGCATCGTTGCATATGACGGTTAAATCCGTTACACCGCTGTCCAATATAGCTTCAATCAATGATGGAGGCGATCCGACTCCGCCAAAACCGCCGAACATGAGGACCGATCCGTCCTGAATATCTGCAATTGCTGTTTCGATGCTGATTGTTTTTTGAAATGGCGCCATTTGATTTCAATCCTTTTTCAGTATTTTTTCGACCGCTACAACTGTTTCTAAAAAAATAGATATGAGCTCTTTAGCCTCACCGTCTGAAATGGTAAAAGGAGGAGCAATAATGACAGCATCTCCTTCCCCGCTGTCTATTCCCGCTTTGGCAGGATAAACAATCAGCCCGCGTTTTTTCGCCTCGCCGATCATGCGCTGGGTAACCGCCTGCTCTGGCGGAAAAACGTTCTTCGTTTTCTTGTCAGATACAAATTCAACGCCTAATAGCAGTCCTTTTCCGCGCACATCACCAATGATCTCGCTTTGAGATGCTGTCTCAACAAGCTGCTTTTTCAGCGCAGCCCCCTTTTTTTCTGATTGCTTGATCAAGTCATGCTTTAACACATATCGCAAAACTTCAAGAGCAGCTTTGGCAGAATAGGGGTGTGCACTATATGTGTGGCCGCTCATAATCACACCTGAACCTTGTTTTATCGTCTCAATAATAGAGTCAGATACAACGGCAGCGGCAATTGGCGCATACCCGGCACCGAGGCCCTTCCCCAGTACAGCAATATCTGGAACGGTGTGCCAATGTTCTGTCGCAAGCATCCTTCCTGTTCTTCCAAGCCCTGTCATCACTTCGTCTGCAATAAAGAGCACTTCGTGTGTGCGGCATACCTCACTTAATCTTTCATAATATCCCGGAGGCGGAGTGATCGCTGCTCCTGCGGCTCCGATGATAGGCTCAGCCACAAAGCCGGCGATAAATTGGCTTCCGATTCTTTTGATGGCCGTATCGAGTTCATCAGCGGCAGCCTGAACAAAATCCTCTTCCGTCTTATGATTCTGCCGATAAACATGAGGAGCTGAGATAGCGGGATATCGTTCAACTAGATGGGTGAACCGGTATCTCCTTTCATAAAAACCAGATAATGAAAGCGCTCCCAAAGTTATTCCGTGGTAACTGCTCCATCGCGACAAAAAGATGGATTTTTGCGTTTGTTTTTTTTCCTGCCAATATTGAATGGCGATTTTCATAGCGGTTTCTATTGCTTCTGAACCGCTGTTGACAAAAAAAGACCAATTCACATCTCCCGGAAGCTCCTGCGCCAAGAGAGCGGCTAATTGCTCGGCGGGCTCACTCGTAAACTGTGAGCGGTAAGCAAAAGACACCTGATCAAGCTGTTCTTTCAGCTTCTCAGTCACATCACGAACCCCGTGGCCGATGTTGCATGTCACCGCACCTGATGAGCCGTCAAGATATCTTTTTCCAGTTTGATCATAAACATATGAACCCTTCGCATAGCTGACAACCGGATAGGCCGAACTAAGCTCCGGCTTAATCAAATAACTGCTCATGCTCCCACCTCAAAAACCCATTTGCTATATTGTATGAGTGTCCAAATTGCGTCATGACGTTCCCCGCAAAAACTTTTTCACACAAAAAAGAGCCTTCCTGAACGGAAAGGCTCTTTTTGAATTTCACCTTCTAGCAAATAAAAGCGGCTCCGACAATAATTAATAAAATGAACAAGACAACAATCAATACAAACGTATTTTTCTCGCAGCCAAATCCGTAACCGTATCCAGGGTATCTATGCATGCTGTTTTCATCCTTTCTTATCACGATATACGGCATTTTATGCGGGCCAAGTCCCAAATGGTTTGTGCGAACGCCTATTTCATGTAAGGAAATAATGAAAAACAGTATGCACCCGCTCATATTTTTTAAACGTCAGCTTTTCGTAAAAATGGGTTGCTCCGTCAATGCTTGTAGCCACTAAATAGGCCGCTTCCATTCCTAGTGATTTGGCGATGGACAGCATTTCTTTCACTAAGATACTGCCATAGCCCTTCCTTTGAAACTGATCCAAAATTGCCACTTCTTCGATTTTGGCCGTTTTCTCTTGCGGATGAATGAACAGCTCCCCGCATCCAATGGGAATCTTCTGTTCCTGGTCGCTGTAACAAACAACCAGGATAATCGTACCCGCTTTGTAAAAGGGATATTTTCTTTTTAGTTTTTGTTCAGCGATCGCTTCTCCAATATAAATGGAATCGTAAATTTTCATGATAGAAGATCCGTCGCTAAGGCTTTTTGCCGTCCCCCATGCCGTTAACGGATGTCCCGTCTGCCCCTTCCAGTCATCAAGCTTCATGTCATAAAACAGCTCATCCTCGACAACAAATCCGCTTTTTACAAGCGATTGCTTCAAACCGAGCGGAAAAACATGCTGCGGGGACGCTTTTAAATGAAGATAATTCGCATCAAGAAGCTTTGGTACGGATGGCAAAAAATCCAGTAACCGCTCCAATGGAAACGTATCATGGAGCTGAACAAAGTTATGAGAAAAAATTTGCGGAAGTTCCGGATCTCTATATACGCTGTAATGATCAAACGATGCTGATTCAGACGTTAACAATATATATTGATGTTCCGTTTTTGAATAATGTCCTGTCATGAACGTCTCCTTTTTATGACCTATACCTTTACTCAGTTGCAATATTCAATTTCTTTATAATCTCATCGTACACCGGATAAAACGGCTTTCCAATTGGAAATTGCTGAATATTTCGGAAAGAAGCGGATATTGGCTTCTGATGTAAAAAGAATTTCCTTGCTACTTGCTCACTAATCGGGTGAAAGACGCCGTTTAGAAACAAAAACGGCTCGCGTTCTATAAAAAACAGCCTTCGCCCAGGCGGATTTTCGATCCATCCAGATCGTTCCCGCGTAATTGGCAGCCCTTCCGGCAGCGCCTCCAGTTCTTCTTTTTCAATTGTCAATATGTCTTTTCTTTTAAATTGATAAAACTGAAAAGCATACTGGCCCTCAATCCGTCTTTTTTTTCCGGCTTCGATATAAAATATTGCTGGATGGTCAGCTTCCTTTACTAATATATAGTTCGGAATGTTTAAAATCTTTCCAATGCTATATTGGAATAAATACGGGTCCGGAACAGCCACAGTCCGATTTAGATACAAAGAACCCCACCTTTCCCCGACAGGATGCCTTACACCCTGATCAAGAAAATACACGTTTTGATCTGAACCTTTTACAAAAGAACCGTCAATCAAATCAGCGGGCAGAAACCGATATGCATTTTGAAATGAATCGGGGGTTTTATAGGTTGTATCTAATACTTCATTTATCGGCAAAAATGGGGCAAAGTTGTTGATCCTGGCCCAAAAAATTGAGTCGCCATGATTCCAATGCTTCATATCATCATCCCAATAGCTTCCATATTTATGTTGAATACGATCAAGTAGCGAACGGCGATGCATAACTGAACAATGATCAACTTGAAAAGCGGCCTGATCAAGCACTGCATTGGCATTTCTATAGAAATGGGAAATTTCCTCTCCCCTTTCGTTTACATGTACAACTTTTTGTTTTGAATAGACAGCTTGTGCCTCAGGCTTATGTGAAAACGTCTGCACCATACGGCTCAGCCGCTCAGGGTGATAAACAGTGTCATCGGTGAGATAGGAAATGTAATCGCCGTCGGCATATGGGAGCGCGCTGTTAATTAATGTGGCATAACGGGTTGTTTTTAGTCGTTCTGCGGGATGTACGAAACTGTTTTGATAACGAATGCGCTGGTCATGAAGGTACTTGTGAATCACCGCAGTTGTTTCTTCATTAGAATGATCATCCATGATAAATAGCTCCCAGTGATCATATGTTTGCTTCATGACGCTTTCGATCGCTTTTTGCAGATAATTAGGTTTGTTGTAACTCGTTAAAATAATGGACACTTTCTCTCCCATCTATACACCCTCCTATCGTCAAACATAAAAACGGCTCCGCAGCAAGCAGAGCCTCTGTCATCATTTAAAAAGCACCCCAGCTTACAATACTTGAGAGTGCGACATGAGATCTCGTATTATTTAACGGGTTTTGAAAAATAACCAAATCAGTCAGAACTTCTTTTACGATGACGTTTTGAAGCGTATTTCCATTCAACAGATGAACTGTTGAAACCGGTACGCCAAGCTCTTTTGCAAATACGAGCTGACGTCTGAGATCAGATGGATTTCCTTCAGAAGATGATTGACGTATGAGCAAAATCAGCAAAAGCAGAATAAAATGCAGTTCATCTTGGTTTTCTTCATGATTCACGTGTTTCTCTAAATCCAAACAATCCCTCTCCTTTATCCTTATACTCTATTTCACAATATGAACTGACTTCGATTTATGGTATAGGCGATATACGCTCATTTAAAAAATCAGCTTTTTCCTTAAAATATATGAAAAATAGATCAGGTACGGCGTTCGACTCATACCAAATGGCAGCCCGAGGAATATGATTAACGTGAGTTCACTATTGAATAGGAGGTGTGTGTAATGAGCTCTGAAAACGCGCAGTTAAAAAAGGATTTGATTAAAACCCTTTTAAGCCCTTTATTCTCAACTGCAACAGAAGGAGGAGAAAACGTGGATAATAATCTTAAAGACTTGCTTGAAGCTGCCATCGATCAAAAAGTAGATGAAAGCGAAACCGTTACGGCTGAATCTCTTTTAGATCCTTCCCTTCCGGCAAGATGGATTTTTGCCAGAGTTACGCCAGGCACTACAATCAGTATTGTGACTGATTCCGGTGACATGATCGGCCCGGTTGTCTTCGTTGCTTTCGATCAAGTTCACGGTATCGTATTTGTAACACAGGAAAGCTCCGTCACTCCGGCAGGTCAAGCTACAACATTAATTGATGTAGACAAAGTAGAAAGCGTTACGTTCTTTTCATAACATCTGATGAAAGTCTTGTATATCCAGTCGGGATACGGAGGAATATACAGTTATTTTGACCGCTGGGCTGAAGAATGTTTTCGAAACACTCTTACAGAGTATATGTCTGCAGATACACCGGAGGCAGAATCTCTGGTGAAGATCGAAACGTTTCAGCCGGACTTCGCACTTATGATGGTAGGAGACCGCGTTCCTCACGACTGGCTGACCTGGTTAAAGGGTAAGGGTATCCCCGTGTATGTTTGGCTGACCGAAGACCCATTTTATATTGATATCAGTCTTCAGGTGATTAAGCACGCTGACGCCATATTAACAATTGAACAAAATGCCGCTCTCTATTACCGGGAGCTTGGCTGCCAGCACGTCTATTATGTTCCGATTCCAGTTAATCATCGGCTGTTTAAAAAAATGGACACAGAACATTCCTTTCATTCAAATCTGCTTATCATCGGCTATCCTTACCCTAATCGGGTTCAGCTTATGAAAGAAGCGGTACATCTGCCTTTCACGGTTCGAGTAATCGGAAAGGAATGGAGAAAATATCTGCCTAAAAAAGTGCTCAAACAGCCGCATATCGATGTCGTCAGCACGTGGGTTCCGCCCGAACAGGCCGTTCATTATTACAATGGGGCAGATATCGTGATCAATGCGCATCGGCCCTATCATTTTGCTTTCAACAAAAATCATATCCGCATCAAAAATGCCAGTTTTAATAACAGAACGTTTGATATCGCTGCATGTGAAGCATTTCAATTAACAGATTTACCCGCGGCACATCCTTTTTCATCCTTTATTTCTTATCACAACATCAACGATTTTAAGGAAAAAGCCGCTTTCTATATCAACCATCCTGAGGAACGGCATAAAGCAGCAGCAGCCAATTACAAAGAGACCGTACCCGCAAATACGTATGATGAGCTTCCTGCAAAACTAAAGGCGATTCATCTGTCGCTTTCTTGAAAAATCGTTCATTGATATGAACGATTTTTTGATCTACAGAAAAAAGCAGCTTACTCAGCTGCTTTCTTTTTTAGCCGTCAGAACGGTCCTTCAGCTTCCTCGGATTCACCTGTTTATGAGGATCAGGCTTTCCGCCGAGATGCTTTGCAATCTGTTCCCACGACACAATTTTGAAGTTTTGATTGACGGCTTGTCCATTTTCAATATTTTCGCCGTCCTGCGCCACAAAAATCCCGTACGGATATTTTGGGCCAAGCCCGAAGCCGAGAACATCAATACCATCTGTATCACTAGTACTGTCTATCTTCTCGCCATCTGTAATGTCAAAGTTGGCTACATAGCGATTGCTTCCCTGCCGTTCATACATTGCATAGCTGTTACTTCCTTGACTTGAAGCCATGAGATATCCTTTGCCGTCTGGCGCATAATAGATCGTCAGTCCCTCAATATCAGCTGTCAAATGTTCTCCTGTCGCAACGTCGACAACCTGCCCCTTTGATCCTCCGCCAGGCTCAGCATTAAATTTCCAGATGGCTTCATCTTCCTCTGCTATGTACAGGTTCCCGTACTCATCATCCGCAACAAGGCCTTCGGTCTGAGAATTCAATTTAAATTCACGCACTTTTTTCCCTGTCACATAACCCTTTCCATTATCAACAATTTCATACTGCTCAAATTCTCCTTGTTTGCCTGTCGCTAATGCGTAAAATGCTCCTGTTTTCTGACTATGATACAGGCTGAATCCGTATACCTCAGAAATATTAGTGGCTATAGGATGGTTCGGGTCTGTAATGCTTTTCAATATTCCTTTATCCCCGTCAATTGCATATACTTCAATTGTATTCTTTCCTTCAGACCGGTTGGAGGCGGCAGCTATATCAATTTTTTCGCCTCTAAATGGAAAATCATAGCGCAGATCGACATTATTGAGTTTGCCAAACTCGAAAGAATGAATCTGTTTGCCGTCCAAATCATACACGACTAGACCTGATTTCTTATTTGTCGTGATCAACTTGCTTTTTTCCGGATGCTTTTCATTGACCCAAATGGCCGGGTCATCCGCTGCGTCATCACCAGAAGCGACTGGATCTGTCTCCGTTTCCGCCGTCACTTTAAAATGCTGTTCCTCATTCACATGATGTGCCGACACCGAGTTTGCTGTCAGGCTAAGAAATAAACCCGCGGCAGTGCTTAGCAGCATTGTTTTTGAAACCTTCATTTGAATACCCTCCTTTTTATCACTATCACTCTCTATTGTAAAATATATACAGGTCTTTAACTGTGAGGAAAATGAACCCTTTTTTTATAGTGTTTCTGACTCATAAATCGCTTTTCCTTACGATGTACGTGAAAATCTCTCGTCAGATTTGCTTTTGCGGCGCGAAATAAACCAAATTGAATATTTAGTACATTGTTTATTTAGTTAGAATATTCTCTGTTACGTCTATTTTCATTTTCTATTTAAAAAAGTACTTTGCGACATGATCATTCCCCTAAATTTTTTTATTGGTTGCTTTCATTAACTCGAGCATCTATGAGCACCTTCTCGTAAATCCTGGATTTGCTGTTGAATGATTTCAGTTAAAGTTGAATAAAAATAAAATTGGAATCATCCAACAATTAACATTAAGATTATTGCGGCTAAATGCGGTTTGTACTATTCCATAAGAAGGAAGGAATCGTTGATGACAAAGCTTTGCCGAGAAGTTTGGATCGAAGTCAATCTTGACGCCATAAAAAAAAATTTGCGAGCCATACGCCATCATATACCAAAAAAGAGCAAAATTATGGCTGTCGTAAAAGCGAACGGTTATGGTCATGGGTCTGTAGAAGTAGCGCGCCATGCACTGGAACACGGGGCGAGTGAGCTCGCTGTTGCCAGCGTGGAGGAAGGAATCGTTTTACGAAAAGCAGGGATTACAGCACCTATTCTTGTGCTTGGTTTTACATCCCTTAGTTGTGTGAAAAAGTCAGCAGCTTGGAATATAGAGTTATCCGCATTTCAGGTTGATTGGATTAAAAAAGCTAACGAAATATTGGAAAATGAAGCAAGTACTAACCGATTGGGTATACATATTAATGTGGATACTGGTATGGGCCGATTAGGTGTACGTACAAAAGAAGAACTTTTAGCAGTAGTGAAAGCACTAACAGCAAGTAAATCCCTAAGATGGGCAGGTATTTTTACACATTTCTCAACAGCTGATGAACCAGACACCACACTAACCAAGCTGCAGCACGATAAATTTGTCAGTTTTCTCAGCTTTTTAAAGAAGCAAGGCATTGAGCTGCCCACCGTGCATATGAGCAATACGGCTGCCGCTATCGCTTTCCCTGAATTTAGTGCTGATATGATTCGTTTAGGTATAGGCTTATATGGTTTATATCCTTCAGCATATATAAAAGAACTTAACCTCGTTAGGCTTACACCTGCATTAAGTTTAAAGGCGCGTATCGCTTATGTGAAAACGATGCGAACAGAACCGCGGACCATTAGTTATGGTGCTACATACATCGCGGAGCCTGAGGAAGTAATCGCTACACTCCCGGTCGGCTATGCTGACGGTTATTCCCGTGCACTTTCCAATCGCGGATTTGTTCTTCATCGCGGAAGACGAGTGCCGGTAGTGGGAAGAGTGACAATGGATATGATAATGGTTAGTTTAGGAGAGAGCGGTGAAGGTAAACAAGGAGAGGAAGTCGTGATTTATGGTCAGCAAAGGGGAGCTGAGATTCCCGTAGATGAAGTTGCTGAAATGCTCAACACGATTAACTATGAAGTGGTGTCTACATTAAGCCGCCGCGTCCCTCGTTTTTATATAAGAGATCGCGAGATTTTTAAGGTATCAACTCCAGTATTGTACGTGTAGATGTTCACTTATTTTTATACAAACACGAGGTTGTTCATCTTAAAATCTTCTTTTATGCAAAATCAAGGTTCCTCATCTGAGGGATTTTTCTGATGTATAGAAATCTTCGACAAATTTCTAAATCTCTCCATTGTCATCCAACTTGCCCGACAATTGGACTAGACAGGGAGTTGGATGCTGGTGGAAAGCCAGAAAAGGAAAACTTACAAGGTCAAATTAAAAAACGCGAAATCATTGTTTATACAACAGAACCGTAAACAATTAACATCCCCTCATGAAATTGAATCACTGCCAATCCTATGTGACCCTTCCAGTTCGCAAAGTCAATCTGCCTGGGTATCAATCAGATCAAGCCCCACTTATTACAAAAGACAGAATTGCCCAGATATTGAAGATTTGCATCAAGAAAAAAAGGCATAAAAACAAGCCTGTCTATCCATTAGGCAGGCCTGTTTTTTTGATTTATTTATCAAAGAGATACAGATAGCTTTCGTACCCTTCTTCTTTCAGTTTATCCTTCGGCACAAAACGCAGCGCCGCTGAATTTATGCAGTAACGCAGCCCGCTTGGCCCCGGTCCGTCATTAAATACATGGCCAAGATGAGAATCAGCAGTGCGGCTTCTCACTTCTGTGCGAATCATGCCGTGGCTCGTATCTAGTTTTTCTTCCACTTCTTCTTCTTCAATCGGCTTTGTAAAGCTTGGCCAGCCGCAGTGGGAATCAAATTTATCCTTGGATGTAAACAATGGCTTGCCTGACACAATGTCTACATACATCCCTTCCTCTTTATGATCCCAATATTCATTTTGAAACGGCGGCTCCGTGCCGTTATTTTGCGTCACCTCATATTGCATGCGATTTAGTGACTTCATTTTTTCTTCTTTATTGTACGCCATTTATTTCGCCCCCCAATGCTCGCTGATAAATCCGGCTCGTCCAGAACCTGTCCGGTAGCGCTGATAATGTCCTGGATTCTTTTTATAAAAATGCTGATGGTAGTCTTCCGCTTCATAGAAAGGTTCAGCTTTTAAAATGTCCGTTACAATCGGGTCTTTAAAGACGCCGCTTTCTGCCAGGCGCTGCTTGGAAGCTTCCGCAAGCTCCTTTTGTTTTTCATTATGATAAAAAATGGCTGCACGGTAGGAGGTGCCGCGATCTGCAAACTGGCCGCCGGCATCTGTCGGGTCGATTTGCTGCCAAAATAATTCAAGCAGTTTTTCATAAGGGAACACATCAGGATGAAACGTGATTTGAACCGCTTCACGATGACCTGTCGTTTCACTGCACACCTCTTCATACGTAGGGTTTTCAGTATGGCCGCCTGTATACCCGGACACCACTTTTTCAATTCCCGGCTGTTCGTCAAAAGGTTTAACCATACACCAAAAACAGCCTCCTGCAAATGTGGCGATTTCTTTTTTTTCAGACATACTGGTGCCTCCTTTGTTAATACGTGGTATTATTATATTATAGCATGTAATAATAGAATGAAAATGATTCTGCTTTTCAATAAAATCTATAGGTTTTAAGCAATATGCTTATGTAATGGAGGTTCACAAATTTGAAAGTAAGAACACAGATGATGTACGATATGGAAACTTTACTCCGTAAAGTCTTTAAACAAATACGCAACGAAATCAATGAAATTCTAGATAAAGAGCTGTCACGGAATGAATTTACGATTCTGCGGATCCTCAGTGAACAAGGGCCCAAAAAAGTTACTGAATTTGCGCCTATTTTAGAGGTATCGGCAAGTCACATTACGGCTGTGACTGATGCGCTGGTAGAAAAGGAATGGATTACGAGAATCAGATCGAAGGAAGACAGACGCATCATCCGCATTCATATCACTGAAGCGGGTGAAAAAGTCCTTCAGCATTTCAACGAGAAAAAAACGGAATATTTCTTTAAACGCTTTGACTGCTACAGTGATGCCGAACTTGCCTCATTAATCGAGCTCTTCAGCAAACTTGATAAAAAACGGTGAAAAAAAGCACATACCGCTATATATGGGTATGTGCTTTTCACAACGCTCACTTATTTTGCAGTGAACAGTTTCATTGTTTTCCAGCGGCCGTATCTGTAATACAAAAAAGCCGCACAGCTGCTTAATAAAAAACTCATTCCGATTCCGAGCCCGATTCCTTTCTGTCCAAGCCAAGCTGAAAATAGGGCTGTGAAAGGATATCTCAAAACCCAAAACGATATCAAATTTAAAACCAGCACCTGCAGCATCGCTCCCGCTGCCCTGACGATTCCGTTCAGTACGAAATTAATTCCGATAAAAGGATAGAAAAACGCGATCCAGCGCAAATATTGTTCACCAAACGCGACCGCATCAGGCTCGCTGATAAATAACCTCATGAGGTATTTACCAAATACCCAAAGTATAATTGCAATCACCAGCATGCAAGAAATAACAGCCATCACACCAAGCCTCGCAATGGTTCCCACTCTTTTATAGTTTCCGACTCCGATATTTTGCCCTGCCATACTGTTGACCGCCGTACCGGCAGCCATAGCCGGAAGCGTAATGATGCTGTCGAGCCGCTGCACCGCGCCGAAGCCTGACACAACGTGCTCTCCGTATGAGTTGACAACACTCATAATCGCCATCATGCCGCCTGTAATCACCATCATCTGCAGACCGGCTGGAATCCCGAGTTTTAAAATCAGCGCGGACTCTTCCCATTTGGGCATGCGCGGAATAGAGAACGGCACAAGCTTATGTTTGATGACATAAAACAACCCATACAGAAACGCAATGCCCTGTGACAAAATTGTCGAATAAGCAGCTCCCGCTATTCCCATGCGGAACACAGAAATAAAGAGCGGTGCTAACACTGTATTCAGCACAACGGCAAACGCAATAAACCGGAGAGGTGTTTTGCTGTCGCCAAGCGCCCGAAGCACAGTACTGATAAAGTTATATCCAAACAAAAATAAAATGCCGATAAATTGAATCTGTAAATAGGTCTCAGCAAGCGGAATCATCGACTCCGGCGTTTTTAGAAGACGAAGCAAAAGCTCTGACAGAAAAAAACCGGCCGCGCCGAATCCGATGCTTAGGCCTGTTAATAAAACAACAAATGCGTTAATATACGACGCCATTCCTTTTTCATCATCTTTTCCCTTTTGCTGTGACAAAATCGTTAACGTCGCATTGTTAAGGCCCAAAATAAAAGACAGCACGGTTAATACAATCGTGCTTGATACCGCGGCTGCCCCAAGGGCCTTTGCCCCCAGTAAATTTCCGATCCACAAACTGTCTATAAATTGAAAGGAAACCTGCAATGCGTTTCCGAGCATAATAGGCATTGAAAACAGCACAAGCTGTTTCAGCACGTTCCCCTGTGTAAAATCGTATGCTTTCATTTTTTCTCCTCGTGTTCTCAAATTTTCTTCAGGCGCACGAAAAAAGAGACGTTGTTTCATGTCTCTTTTTCATGATTTATCGGTTTTTTTCCGGTCTCTCATACCGAATGTAAACACCATCACACTTAGGAACAAGGCACAATAGGAAACGTTTAAATACATTTGATCCATATCTTCAGTAGCCAGATGATGATAAGCAAGCCAGCCGAAATACAGGGAAAATATAAAGGATAATAAACTGAAATACTGGTAAATCCGTTTCATTTTCAGTCACCTCTATTGTTTAGGATGGTAATAGGAAAACTCAATTTCATCTTTTTCTAAATTTATTTTATCCGCTTTGACATACATTCCATTCGTTAAAGGCATTTCTGACAGACGCACTTCAATGCTTTTATCGCCGGGATGAACGTGGACAAATGACGGCAATTCGTAAAAGCTGTCCATATAATTTAACACAAAGCTAATCGGTATACTCAATTTCCCTAACGAAAATTTCGTGACATTCAACTCCACATCGCCATTTTTTTTCACAGTCGGTTCAAAAGCGACAAACGCATCAATGGACGTGGAAAAAGCCTTGATTTTCCCTGCGACATGAACATCGTCATCTATCTCTACTTTATAATCAAGCTTGTTTGATGCTTTGTCGTTTAAATATGAGTTGACAAACGCAGCTAATGATTCTTTTGTGCTTGTCACTTGAAATCCATACTCACTCTGAGATGAATCCTTCACCTGAGCTTGTTCTCCCGGTAGCATAACAAGTGTCAAAAACCCAGCGGCGAGAACAATATTGATTGCAAGCAATATAAAAAACAGTCGTTTCCACTTATTCATGATGTCACCCTACTCTTTCGGTAATCCTTCTTTTTTAATGGCTTGATAGACCCGCTTCGCGATAAGGGAATAGCCCGTACCATTAGGATGAAAATCATCTTCCTCAGAAATTCGGCTGCTGTCACTTTTTTGATTGAACAAGTCTTCAATTTGAATGATTTTTGCATGTTTATCTTTTTTCAGCTCTTTTTCAGCAATATGGTTCCAATCAGTGACGACTCCGTTTATTTCATTTAATTCAGATAGCGTGAACGTAAACGGATTATACATGCTGACATAAATCAGCTCAGCGTGATCATTCAGCTCCCGGATTTCAGAAATGATTTTTTCAAAACGCTTTTTATACGGCTTTTCCGCTTCCTGAAACGGTTCAACGGTTAATTGCAGAAAGTTTTGGCGAAGGACTTTCATCAAATCATTACCGCCAATGGTAAAAAAGACATAATCTGCGTCCTTTATGCCTTTTTGAACCTTTTTATCTTTTAGTTTCTCTAACAAATCATCCGAACGGTTCCCTTTCACGGCATAATTCTTTACGTCTACCGTTTTGACTTGTTTATCTGACCGGATAGAATCCGCCACCTTGCCGACGTATCCCTTTCCGTCAGGATCTCCGACACCTTCTGTCAGCGAATCTCCGACAGCCGCAATGACAATGTGCTCTTTCGTTTTCGTTTCATGGGCTTTTTGTTTTCCCTCAGATGCTGTACGTATGCTCGTACAAGCAGTAAGAAGCAAAATCAAACTGGCCATGAGTGAAAAAATGCGCAGCTTCAATCTTGTTGCTCCTTCCCATTCTACTAGTGGAAAGTGTATCATGTTTTAGAAGATTTGCAAATGCCTAGTCTCCTAGCTTACTTGAGTGTACTGGCTGTCTTCACATCCGCGATGATATCATCGTACGGTGTATTTTCCACTCCATTGTAATCTTTCAGCACCTTACCGTTGGGGCCTACCAAATAAAAAGAAGATTGATGAATGACTTGGTCCTCTCCCTCCGGTTTCTTCACAATTGCTTTAAAGCTCTTAAGCGCGAACGCTTCAATGTCACTCTGGCTGTATCCCGTGAGGAAATCCCAGTTATCAAAAGATAATGGATAATTTGCGGCAAATTTCTTCAGCTGTTTTGGCTTATCGTTTTCTGGGTCAACACTAAAGGATACGATGCGGACATCTATATTCTCGGCTTTCAGTTTTTTTTGCAGCTCAGTCATATGAGCGGTCATTGGCGGGCATATAGTTTCACAATTGGTAAAAATAAAATCCGCCAGCCATACTTCTCCTTTTAAACTCTCTAAAGAAACGTTCTTGCCGTCTTGGTTTTGAAATGTAAAAGGCTCCACCTCGTAATTGAGCGGATCTTTAATCTGTTGTCCTCCGCAGGCACACAAAAGTAGAAAAAACAGCCCTGCCGTTAAACCCTTGATAACCTTCATGACTTTCACCCTTTCCAGCCAGCATAAAAACGCTTTCCAAAACAGTCCTTACCTGCTGCGTCCCATATTTGTATTCGATACCGGTCAAAAAAAATCCTGCATGCCTCCCAATGTACAAATACAAAGGGGGACACACAGGTATAAACGCCATATCACGCGTTGTGCTTTAACACCTCTTGATGAAAAACAGCCTGATAATCTGCCCATTTCATCCGGCGCTTCATATAATGTCGGAAAGAATACACTTTTGCCCTGCTGTTTGATGAAAACACTTCTTTTAAGTAGAACTGCAAATGGTGATGTAACATAAAGAAATAGTGCTCATCTTCCTTTAAAACAGGTATTTCTGTCACTTTCACCTGAATCCCATCACTGCGTTTGAACTCTAGGCTTTTGAGTAACAAGCTATCAATCCTCTTTTTTTGTTTTTCTTCTATTATATACAATGCCAGCCAGGCTGTCTGTCATTTTGCGCGGTTGTGTGAAAAAATTAGATCAGCAAATGAAACAAGTCCTCATCCTTATTCACCTCTACATAATGAAACGCTTTTCTATTCATCCGTTCAATCAGCGGTCCATAGTCTGCCTTGTTCTGCAGCTCGATGCCGACAAGAGCAGGCCCGTTGCTTTTATTATTTTTCTTTGTATATTCAAACCTTGTAATGTCATCATTAGGTCCGAGGACTTCGTCAAGAAACTCGCGGAGCGCTCCCGCTCTTTGCGGAAAATTGACGATAAAATAATGCTGAAGTCCCTCAAAAATCAAAGACCGCTCTTTCATTTCCTGCATTCTTCCGATATCGTTATTGCCCCCGCTGACCACACACACTACATTTTTGCCTTTAATTTCATCCTTGTACAAATCAAGCGCGGCAACAGAAAGAGCTCCAGCCGGTTCAGCAACAATCGCACATTCGTTATATAATTCAAGAATGGATGTACATACTTTCCCTTCAGGCACAAGGAGGATGTCATCCACGACCGCTTCCAGCGTCTGGAACGTTTCCTCCCCAATTTTTTTAACAGCTGCTCCATCAACAAATTTATCAATTTTATCAAGTGTGATGACATGCCCGGCTTTGTTTGATTCAAAATAGGATCCCGCACCAGCCGGCTCAACAGCAATTACCTTTGTATCAGGGGACACATTTTTCAAATATGTACCTACCCCTGAGAGAAGGCCGCCGCCTCCGACACTTGCAAACAGAAAATGCGGTTCTGTATCAATGTCGTTTAAAATCTCGACTGCCAGCGTTCCCTGTCCGGCCATTACATCCGGGTCATCGAACGGATGGATAAACGTCCGGGATTCCGCCTCGCAGCACTCAACAGCGCTTTTATACGCATCGTCAAACGTATCACCTGTCAAAATAATATCGATAAATCCTTTTCCGAACAGTTCAACTTGAGACACTTTTTGTCTCGGTGTTGTAGACGGCATAAAAATTTTCCCGTGAATGCCAAGATGTTTACATGAGAACGCCACACCTTGAGCATGGTTTCCGGCACTTGCACACACAACTCCGTTCTCAGTCTGCTCGCTGGAAAGCTGTTTCATTTTATGATAAGCCCCTCTGAGCTTAAAA
The DNA here is from genome assembly GCF_021282335.1 of Bacillus sp. G16. Taxonomy (NCBI): domain Bacteria; kingdom Bacillati; phylum Bacillota; class Bacilli; order Caryophanales; family Bacillaceae; genus Bacillus; species Bacillus sp. G16. The sequence goes on from NZ_JAJSOZ010000006.1 coordinate 149,012, forward strand.
GATCTGACAACTTGCAAGTCTTCACGTTTCAAATAGATATTGCATTGATATCTCTCAGAAAGTCTGTCATTCCTTTGCAAAGGTGTGTGAATCACAACATCCTTCACGTTTTGATGAGCCTTTAAAATGTCTTTCACTTGGATGAGAGAGTTTTCTTTAAGCAACGGTTTCATGTACAGATTCCTTTCTTGTTTTAAATCCCTATTTAATATGCCATTATAACACGAATATTCAAAAAATAAGACAATTATTTTTATTTAATAATTAAAAAAATACAGACTATATTCACCACATCCTGTTGTAACATCTGCGTCATCAGTATCCTGCTGACCCAAGAAAAAAGATGATCGTAAATAATAGGTGTTTTCAGCCAAAAGACATGATATAATAAAACCAATTAGAACCAAAAGGAGCCAATTGATGAATACCGCACCAACACTCAACACATTTCATAACCTAATCGGAGAACATCAAACATTTTTGGAAGCGAAGAGAATCGCTAAGCAGTTCTCATTATCGGAGCTTCCCGTCCTGATCACAGGAAAAATCGGAACAGGGAAAGATCATTTCGCACAAGCCATACACCAGAGATCTTCGAGAAACAACGAACCTTTTATTAGCGTCAATTGCAGCGCCCACTCGGAAGAAAGCCTTATGCATGAGCTTTTTGGTCCTAACGGAAACTCAGGAGCGTTTCAAAAAACGGCACGAGGAACCCTTTTTATTGATGAAGTATGGCGTATGCCTGCTTCTGTACAAGCTCAGCTGCTAAAAGCGCTTGATTCAGACACGGAAAAACCGCGAATGATCTGTGCTTCCGCAGACGGATGCGCGGAACATACATTCAGACAAGACTTATTTTACAGACTGAATATTTTAACGCTCACACTTCCCGAATTGTCTGAACGAAAAAGCGATATACCGCTTTTGACACAGTATTTTCTCTCAAATTCAGGTCAGCAATTGTTAATTGATCCCTCAGTCTTTCCGATGCTTGAGCAGCACACATTTGAAGGCAATGTCAGAGAATTAAAAAACGCCGCAGATTATATGGCAGCAGTGTCAAGCGGAGGAACAATTCATTCATATGACGTCCCGCCATACATTAGGGGCGCAATAGACGGAAAAGCGTCAAAGAAAAAAGCGAAGCTGCTGACTTTAATGGAAAAAGCGGAGTTTTTGTTTATTTTGGAAACAATAAAAGCGTTAAACGAAAAAGGAGAGCCAGCCAGCAGACGGATCATTTCCGAACACAGCAAAAACACCCAAACGTCGTTAACTCCTCAGCAGGTCAGAAGCCGACTCGACTATTTGGAGAAAAAAGATTATGTCACAAAAAGCCGCGGACGCGCCGGCACTAAAATTACGTTAGAGGGCTTGAGCTTTTTAGAAACGCTGAAAAATCAAATGATCTAGCGATCGAAAGGAGAATGCACTTGTTTACAATCAAAGAAGAGATCGCCAATGCAATTACACATGGCATCGGTGTACTCTTATCCATACCCGCACTAGTGTTTCTGATCATATTTGCAGCTAATTACGGCTCCGCATGGGATATTGTCAGCTTTACGATATTCGGTATCTCTATGCTGCTGCTTTATCTAAGCTCCACACTGCTTCACAGCATCACACATAAAAAAACGAAGGATATTTTGGAGATTATTGACCATAGCGCCATTTACGTTCTGATCGCCGGAACCTATACGCCTTTTTTGCTGGGCCCGCTGAAAGGCACGCTCGGCTTCACCCTGCTGGTTATCGTATGGTCACTCGCCCTAGGCGGAATCGTTTTTAAAATTTTCTTCGTGAAACGCTTTATCCTATTGTCAACCTTAGTGTATTTGATCATGGGGTGGCTGATGATTATCGCGGTTAAACCTTTATATGCTTCGCTGAGCGGAGCGGGATTCAGCCTTCTTTTTCTCGGCGGCATTTTATACTCTGTCGGAACCATCTTTTACATTTGGAAAAAGATCCCCTTCCATCACGCCATTTGGCACAGCTTTGTATTAGGCGGAAGCGCTGCGATGTTCTTCTGCGTGCTGCTTTATTGTGTGAAGGTGCCGTTCATGTCGTAACAGAAAAGCGCAGTCTTAAAGACTGCGCTTTTTTATGCACGTAATTGCTTTTCATTTGCAGGTATATAAGCTTTTGAAAATGACAATTCAATGTCTGCCGGTTTTAAACGTTTAAAAATCGATCCCTTTTGCAGTTCATCTGTCCCTTTCGTTTCCACCATCACCAACGGAAGATGATAGCGGGCCGCAAGTTCAACAGGATCTATAGAACCATCTAATGAAAGAATCAGGCTTTGTCCTTTTTCAAGCTGTTTCGTCACATCTTCATATACCTTTTCTGAACTGCCGTCTGCAATCACATCCATCCGATTAAGCCATTGCCCAATAAAAGGCAAGCGAAATACTTTTGGATTAGCGATAAAGCCGGCCGGTTCCTCAATATATCCAGCAATTAAGGCCAGTTCAGCCAAACGCAAACGGGGATGCACATACAAAACAGGACCGCTCGGTATTGGTTCAAGCTGATGGATCGTCACAACTGAACCGGTGATGCCGATGCAGCCTTCCATAAACGCCTTTGGCTGTTCATAGACAAGAGTCATCTGTTTTTTGTATGACAGACGGGGGTCAAGCATCGTTTGATTAAATAATTGTTTCATATTTTTTAACAGCATATACACAATATAAACTACTAGCAAGCTGTAACGAACCAATTAAAATCCTCCCGCTTCAGAAGAATTCTTTTTTTCATACATTAGAAATTCGTAATCGTACGGGTTTTTTTCGTCCTTGATCCCCTGCTCAGAAGAAACCAGCTTCCAATTGGTTTCATCAAATTCAGGGAAGTGACGGTCACCCTCAAACTCGTGATGAATTTTGGTCATATACAGTCTGTCCGCATAAGGGAACAGCGCTGTATAGAGCTGAGCCCCTCCGATCACAAAGCATTCCTCAGAACCTGAACAAATGTCCAGCACATCCTTTAATGAACTGACAACCGTGCATCCCGGAAATTCTGAAGCCGGCGCTGAAGTGACAACAATATTTTTCCGGTTTGGAAGCGGACGTCCAATGGATTCATATGTTTTTCGGCCCATAATGATTGAATGGCCCGATGTTACTTTTTTAAAGTACGCAAGATCATTGGGTAAATGCCACGGCAAATCATTGTCTTTGCCGATAAGCCTGTTGGCATCCATCGCAAAAATGAACGAAATCATACGCTTACCGCTCCTTTGATATGAGGATGCGGATCATAATCCTCGATGATAAAGTCCTCAAATGCAAAGTTGAAAATAGAATCAATCTCCCTGGCGAAACGAAGCTTCGGAAGCGGGCGAATGTCTCTTGTCAGTTGCAAATTGACTTGTTCAATATGGTTTTGATAAATATGGACATCGCCAAATGTATGAATAAACTCTCCCGGTTCAAGCCCAGTCACATGAGCAATCATCATGGTTAGCAGGGCATAAGAAGTAATGTTAAACGGCACACCGAGGAAAACATCGGCAGAGCGCTGATACAGCTGACAGGACAGCTTGCCGTCAGACACGTAGAATTGGAACAGGCAATGGCACGGCGGCAACGCCATTTTATCAATTTCAGCAACATTCCAGGCACTGACGATTAAGCGTCTGGAATTCGGATTTGTCTTAATATCCTCAATAAGACGGGAAATTTGATCAACGGTTTCCCCGTCAGCTCCCCGCCAAGAACGCCATTGTGAACCGTATACAGGCCCGAGTTCACCGTTTTCATCAGCCCACTCATTCCAGATCCGCACTCCATTTTCCTGCAGATAGCGTACATTGGTATCCCCTTTTAAAAACCAAAGCAATTCATGTGCAATTGATTTAAAGTGGAGTTTTTTAGTGGTCAACATCGGAAAGCCTTCCTGTAAATTAAATCTCATTTGATACCCGAAGGTGCTAATTGTTCCGGTCCCTGTCCGGTCTCCTTTTTTTTCGCCATGCTCTAAAACATACCTGCATAAATCCTTATACTGTTTCATTTTTTTCATCCTTTAAAAGTAGTCTTCTAGTAGTGTAACACAATAAAAAATCATTTCTGAACCCAGAAATGATTTTTTTATAGTCAGCTGACGACAGGCTTTTCATCCTGTTCTTTTTCTTCATCTTGCAGATCCTGATGCGTATGGGCAATCCTGCTCGCCGCTGCTGCCGCAAGTGCTGCCACAATATCATCCAAAAAGGTATGGATACCGTCTGGACTTTCATCAAGTTCCTTAATAATTCCAATCTTCTCTTTATCTAGATAACCGAAGTTAGTCAAACCGATCGACCCGTACACATTGACGATTGAAAGCGGGATAATTTCATCTATGCCGTAAAGCGGTTCATCCGTTTCAACAAGGTGCTGCAGCGGTTCAGGAAGCAATTTCTGCTCAGCAAGCTGATCAAGCGCAAGTCCTGTTAATACAGCATGAATAATTTCACGTTTGTTCAGCACTTTTTCTACATTTTCCATACAAACACTGAGCGGCAGATTTGGATTATATTTTTCCTGAAGCTTTTGAACAATCTGGGCAATATCTTCTATCATAACGCCCCGTTTGTTCAGCATATCTTTTGTTATATCGACCATTTCATTCATTGTGTACTTTTTCATGTCTAATGGCATCTCCTTTACGCACTCATCCAGTTGGGAGGCGTGTTGCGGTCCCAGTAAATGCTCCCAAGCTCATGATGTGATTGAAATCCATCTTCTGCTGTATGATAGTGAAAATTAAACCAGTAGCCGTCATGAGGCGGGTGGTCTCTGCGCACATGGAATCTGAGGAGATCTTCTCCAGTCGTCCGATTGTAAACGTTGAAAATTTTTTCCGTTTTGCCTGCTGAAGGCTTGCTCGAGATCACAACATCCTGATATGCCTCATCATCTTGCAATGTCGCTAAAAAATCGCTAATCACATTTTCGATTTTCGGCAGGATCTCATTCCGATAGTCATCCTCAATGACAGAAGCGATTTTGCTGCCGAATTTCAAAAAGGATTGATCCTCAGCGCTGTCAAGGAGCTGTTCCTTGTACGATTGAAAAAGCAGTTCAGGATCTCGCCTGTCTTCCGACTCATAATCATCATACAGGTCATGCTCATCATAAAAAGCGGTGTAATCATTCTGCTCAAGACTGCTCGGCTGTCCGGAGGGCTTGTCCGCCATAAGAGCAGCCGGAGGAGATACGAGCCCGAACGTTACGATGGTAAATAAAACCACAAGGGTCTTTCTCATCCACAATTTCATGACTGCTTATTCCTCTCTATTTTATTGTCATGTTTCTCTTATTTTAGCACACCCGAAACATGCAAGTCATGTACTATATGAAACTGATATGGAAATTAGGAGATTCGTTGCTTTGCCGCATATGTAAAAACGCTTACAATATACTATGAAAGGAGGCTTTCCGCATGATTGACGCTTTGTTTGCCACAGTTTCACTCTTAACATTGTTATACTTTGTCGTCATGGAAGTCACCGATTAACAGAAAGCCCGTGAGAGTAGTCACGGGCTTGTTTTACTTGCAACTTGAATAACGCCATAATGAAACAGTGCTGTTTTTCTTTTCATGACGTGAAAACCAAACTGTTCAAATCGCGGGCTTTTCCAGTGGTCTTTTAGCACTACGCTTTTTCTGGCAGCGCGCACCGCTTCTTTGATACACCCTTCATGAAAAACTAAATCCTCTGCCAAATCCCGTAAAGGTGCGATGCCGTCAGATGTCTCTACAGGCTCATGAAACATTGGATCGAAATAAATTACATCAACAGAGTCGTCAGGAAGCTGCTTGATATATTCAAAGCAATCCCCATTCTCCACTTGGATTCTTCTCATTGCAGCTTGAAGCTCTTCTATGTCCGTTTCCCATGAATGCAGTCCCGTCCTCACCAAAACGGATACAAGTTGGGTTTTTTCGATCCCAATCACAGAGCCTGTTTCGCCTACTGCCATACTTGCGATAATGGCATCCGAACCCAGTCCGAGTGTGCAATCTAAAAACGTATCCCCTTCCGATAAACCAGCTGCCCGAAGCATCGGCTCTTTCTCCCCCCGTAAGAAGCGTTTGGCTCTAAACATCGCTGTATTCGGATGAAAAAAGAATTTGGCACCTTGTTTCGTATAAAGTTCAAACCGCTCTTTGCCGACCACAAGCAAATCACGTTCAGCTGACTTCAGCAGGTTTTCAACGGTTTGTTTATTTCGGCCGCAATATGGCATGCCCAGCTCTTTAGAAAGCTGCTTTGCGGTTTTTATGGTGTGTTCAGTCGGTCTATAGCTTGTTGTTATCATCTTCTATACTCCCAAAAAGAAAATGCCCGGAAAACGGGCATTTAGCAGTGTGCATCGAAGGCAGCGGTCAAATTTTTCATGATCTCTTCCATATCGTGTCCTTCAATTTCATGACGCGGAATAAAATGTACGACTTCTTTGCCTTTCAAAAGAGCCATTGACGGTGAAGAAGGCTCCTGGCCAGTAAAATACTCACGCATTTTTGCAGTAGCTTCTTTATCTTGGCCCGCAAATACAGTCACCGTATTGTCAGGTGTTTTATCGTGCTGGAGGACTGCCTGTGTTGCCGCAGGACGCGCAAGGCCTGCCGCACAGCCACACACAGAGTTAACCACTACAAGAGTTGTGCCCTCTGCCTTTTCCATAAAGTTTTCTACTTCTTCCGCTGTTGTTAATTCTTCAAAACCTGCTCCAGTCAGCTCGCGGCGCATCGGTACGACAAGCTGGCGCATGTATTCTTCATAAGCCATTGACATAAAAAAAGCCCCCTCTATTATCCTTCATCTGATGTAAAGGATACTATAGAGAGGGCCGGATTTCAAATGTTCACGACTTAAAATAGGAGAAAGTGATTCCCCGCTGTCTAGATTTTCATGATACCGCCGGTGTTGGCGCTTGTCACCAGTTTAGAATAACGCGCCAAGTAGCCGGTTTTGACCTTAGGTTCAAAACCTTTCCAGTTCGCTTTCCGTTTTTCCCATTCTTCCTCTGGCACTTGTACATCCAAGATACGTTTTTCAATATCAACGATGATATGATCTCCGTTTTCAACAAAGGCAAGCGGTCCTCCCTCTGCGGCCTCTGGTGAAACGTGGCCGATCGAGAGGCCTCGAGAGGCTCCGGAAAAACGTCCGTCCGTAATCAATGCCACTTTTGGTCCGAGTCCCATCCCAACGATCTGAGAAGTAGGCGCCAGCATTTCCGGCATTCCAGGTCCGCCTTTTGGCCCTTCGTATCGGATGATGACGACGTCGCCTTCTTTTACTTTCCGGTTGATTATGCCGTCAAGCGCCTCATCCTGAGAATCAAATACGACAGCCGGACCTTCGTGTCTCGTAATTCCGTTCTGTACGCCGCCCGTTTTAATGATAGCGCCGTCTGGAGCCAGATTGCCAAATAAAACAGCAAGGCCGCCCTTTTCAGTGAATGGTTTATCCAGCGGATGGATGACGTCAAAATCCTTCACTTCATGTCCGGCAATGGTTTCTCCAAGTGTTTTTCCTGTAACAGTCAGCGCGTCTAAATGAAGCGCTCCTTCTTTCTTGGAAAGTTCATTCAGTGCCGCTGACACGCCGCCCGCTTCATGAAGATCTTCAATAAACACATCTGATGCAGGAGCCAGCTTGGCCAAATGCGGCACGCGCTCAGCGACTTCGTTAATGCGTTCTAAAGAGTATTCAACGCCGGCTTCGTTTGCTAGAGCAAGCGTATGAAGAACGGTATTTGTTGAACCGCCGAGCGCCATATCGAGTGCAAAGGCGTTATCAATCGCTTTTACTGTGACGATATCACGCGGTTTGATATCCTTGCGAATTGTTTCCATTAATTGCGTAGCCGATTTTCTGACAAACTCTTTTCGTTCCGGTGATGTCGCGAGAATGGTTCCATTACCCGGCAAAGCTAGTCCAAGTGCTTCGGACAGACAGTTCATTGAGTTTGCTGTAAACATTCCAGAGCAAGACCCGCACGTTGGGCATCCGAATTGCTCTAGTTCTTGAAGCTCGTTTTCATTGATTTTTCCGGCTTGGTAAGCGCCTACCCCTTCGAATACTGAGGAAAGGGAGATTTTGCGCCCGTCACTTGTTCTTCCTGCCGCCATCGGCCCGCCGCTGACAAAAATCGTTGGAATATTGATGCGCATTGCCGCCATAAGCATTCCCGGCGTGATTTTGTCACAGTTCGGAATACAGACCATTCCGTCAAACCAGTGCGCGGATACGACTGTTTCCACAGAATCCGCGATGATTTCACGGCTCGGCAGCGAATACCTCATACCGATATGCCCCATCGCGATGCCGTCATCTACTCCGATGGTATTAAATTCAAACGGTACGCCCCCGGCTTCTCTGATTGCTTCTTTTACGATTTTCCCAAACTCCTGCAAGTGAACATGACCGGGAACGATATCAATGTATGAATTACAAACCGCAATAAACGGTTTGCCGAAATCCTCTTCTTTTACACCTGCTGCACGAAGCAAACTGCGGTGCGGAGCTCTATCGATTCCTTGTGTGATCATGTTACTGCGTAATTCTGCCATGGTGATCCTCCTAAATACTTTCAATTGTTAGACTGGATTTTATTTTAACAATTTTCAGTTTATTTGTGGGCTATTTTTGCAAAAAGATAAAATACAGGCCGCCCTCGCCTTAATTGTTTCCTTCATGTTTTTATATTTATATAGTTTTCTGTCGATGTAAACCCTCCAACTATTAATATTGTTACTTACTATAAATAGTTTTCGGGCATTTTTCAACAATATTCGAAATAATTTTTATAAAAAGTGAATTCACAAAAAAAGGTGCATGATCTGCACCTTTTTCTTTCTATTCTCCTTTTTTTCTGCTCTCTGTCATTTGTTTCCAAACCGAACCTTTTGCTTCTTCTCCATGCTCAATACGCTCAAGCGCCATTTTCACTTGAAGGCTGACCTCAAATTCGGGATCATCTTCGGCAGCGCGCAAAGCTTCAATTGCACTTTCATCGCCGACTTCGTACAGGAACATAGCCGCACGCCAGCGAACAAGCTTGCTGGAGTCGCTTAACGATTTGATCATAGCAGGAATGGCTTGAGGGTCGCCGATATCAGACAGGCAGTCTCCGGCCGTTCTTCTCACTGAGACAGCTTTGTCCTCAAGTGCCTTATACAATAAAGGAAGAACATCAGGTGTTTCAATCATCCCTAAATACACAACAGCCTGTCTTCTGATGGACACCTTGGGATCATCCAATGCCTTCTGTAAAACCGGGATATCCTCCTCTTTCGGATCCATCTGCTCGAGATGTGCATAACGCTTTTTCCAGTCCTCATCATCCAGCATATCAAGCGTTACTTTATACGCTTTGCGCTGTACAGCTTGTTTTGCTTCGCCCTTTCCCTGAGCTGCTGCTTCTGTCAGCCGTTTCAGCCGTTCATCACTGTATGCGGCCTGAAGCTCTTCTGTCACGTCATGACCGATTTCATTAAAGTCGCCGAATCTGACGCCTTGTTCTTTCCAGGCCCGCTCAAACACAACATTTGAAGCTTCAGACCTGAGTTTTAAGATCGCCTGCTGAAAGCGTTCAGGTAACCCGAAGCGCTCTTCCCGCTCCCCATCCGTCAATTTGACCTGCATAGGAATGCCGCTGAACATCTGCACAAAAACTTTCACCTCTCCAAAAGACTCTTGGTCAGAGCGATTTTCTTCTGCACTTTCAGCACTTTCCATCCCAAATGCAGAGCGGACTTGCGGTAAAATGTCTTTCCAGTCGTATCTTGCGTTCCGTTCAACAGCAAGAAAATCAGCGACGTGGTAGACACCTTTAACCCCTTTTATGTTAAGGATTTCCGCTATAACAGGCGGTGCGCCTTCTGCTTGATCCGGTTTATAGTTATTGCTTTTGCCCGCCGGAAGCTCTTCCGTTAAGATGACCTTCATTGTATTCGGGCTTGGGGTAGGTTCAATTGATTTTATCTTCATGATCGTCCTCCTATAGCATATCTGTGACTTATTCTATCATAGTCACAGCAAGCCTTCTATTACGACGTTTTGGCATCAATCCCGGGTATGTCTTTTTCTAATTGGCGGACAAAATGGAGCATAAAATCATGTCTTTCTTCTGCCAGTTCCCGTGCGGTGTCTGTATTCATCATATCTTTCAGCTGCAGCAGCTTATCAAAAAAATGAGCGTAGGCGCTTTGATCATCTCCATAAAGGCTGTAGCCTTTTGCGCCCGCAAACATAAAAGTTCTCGCAATACCGACAGCACCGATCGCATCAAGCCTGTCAGCGTCCTGTACGGCTTTCCCCTCAATTGAGAGCGGCTCTTCCGCCAGCTTTTCCCTGTCCCGAAAGGACATCCTTGTGATAATATCAACCACTCTGTCAGCAGCCTCTATTCCAACTCCGAAAGAAACGAGCTGGTCATAAACTTCACTCACTGAAAGCCTGACCGTGTCAGGCAGCTTGACATCAATTAAATCATGAACCAAAGCCGCCGTTTCAACAATGAACAAATCCGCATTTTCCTTTTCTCCAATATACACAGCAAGATCTGCAACTCTTGATACATGATGCCAATCATGTCCAGAGCTTTCGCCGGTAAGGACAGATTGAACCCATGTCCTAATTTGCTCTGTCTGCTTCAATTCCTTCACAAAAACACCCTCTTTATTGCCCTAATAGGTTCACGATAACGTCTTCCAGCTCTTTCGGATTTGTATTGGGAGAATATCGGTCAACGATTTCTCCATTTCTGTCCACTACAAATTTTGTGAAATTCCACTTGATCGCCTTAGTTCCCAGCATCCCTTTCGCATGCTCTGTCAAATACACAAACAGCGGGTGGGCATTTTTCCCGTTTACTTCTACTTTTGAAAACATAGGAAACGTAACACCGTAATTTGTTTCGCAAAAATCCTGTATGTCTGCCTCGTCACCAGGCTCTTGGTTCATAAATTGATTGCAGGGGAACCCTAAGATCTCTAGGCCCTCCTGCTGATATGTATCATATAACTCCTGAAGCTGCTTCAATTGCGGAGTAAAACCGCATTTACTCGCTGTATTCACGATCATCAATACCTTTCCGGCAAAAGGCTGAAGTGTCATGTCTTTCCCTTTTATTGTACGTACCTTCATATGATATATAGACATGTAAGTCCCTCCTATGTCCCTAGTGCTGATTATTTTACCTTTTTTATATCTCAATTCAAAATGCAAACATCATTTATCAGAACTCTTAAGAAAAGAGTCAAATGAACCTTAAATTCATGCGGCTCATTTTTTATCTTATCATTCTATAAAACATTACATTTACCTTCTTAGATACATCATGGAAAATCATTTTACAGTGAAACCAAAAGGCGTATCTATGCGTTTTATTTAAAGAGTTTTCCGTTGTTTCCCCATCAACCCTTATAGATAGATTGAAAATTGGCGTGAAAATTCCTATAATGAAGAAAATTAAACGGGGAAATGATGGAGGTGGCACGTTGCCTATTAATATACCAACACACCTGCCGGCAAAACAGGTGCTTGAGAGTGAACATATATTTGTAATGGATGAAAGCAGAGCATTTCATCAGGATATCCGGCCGCAAAAAATTATCATATTGAATTTGATGCCGAAAAAAATCCAAACAGAGACTCAGCTTCTCAGATTGCTTGGAAATTCGCCTTTACAGGTTCATTTTACATTTTTAATCCCAAGCACACACACGCCGAAAAATACTGCAAGAGAACACCTTGACGAATTTTACACGACTTTTTCCAATATCCGTCACAAGAAGTTTGACGGCATGATTATCACCGGTGCGCCGATCGAGCATTTGGCGTTTGAAGAGGTTTCTTATTGGGAAGAGCTCAAAGAGATCATGGAGTGGAGCAAAACGAATGTCACTTCAACCTTGCATATTTGCTGGGGCGCTCAAGCAGGTTTGTACTACCATTACGGTGTGGAAAAAATTCAAATGCCGAAAAAGATCTTCGGTGTGTTCGAACATTCCGTTCTTGCAAAACACGAAAGATTGGTAAGAGGTTTTGACGAGCTATACTACGTGCCGCATTCCCGGCATACAGATATAAATATGGAACAGCTTCAAGCAGTGCCCGAGTTAAATATTCTATCCGCATCAAAGGAAGCTGGGGTTTGCTTAATTGTGTCAAAAGACGAAAAACAAGTCTTTTTAACAGGGCACCCCGAATATGATACAAATACGCTTCTTCAAGAGTATGAAAGAGATCTGGAGCGAAACCTTTCTACTGTCGAGGCGCCTAAACATTATTTCGCAAAAGACAGCGAAGAGCCAGTGAATCGCTGGAAAGCGCATGCGACATTATTGTTTATGAACTGGCTGAATTATTACGTTTACCAAGAAACTCCTTACGAATGGGACTAATTTTTCTTTTTTTAGTGATACGCTGAGCAAAAAATATGATAAAATACATCTGATTCAGTCTGCGTATAACAAAAATTTAAAATACTGGAATCCAAATCATTTAAAATTAGCTTAATTTTTTCACTGCATTAATAATTCAATTATGTATTTGTGTTATGTTTATGTATAGACAATAACTCCTTACGATGCATGAAGCTTGCTTGTTGTTGATTACATTGAGGTGAATTTACTTGAATACCAATAAAAGAGTATTAATTTTGACTGCAAATTACGGAAATGGACATGTGCAGGTAGCCAAAACGCTTTACGAGCAATGTGTACGTCTCGGCTTTCAGCATGTAACAGTTTCTAATTTGTACCAAGAGTCAAATCCGATTGTTTCAGAGGTAACTCAGTACCTTTATTTAAAAAGCTTCTCAATCGGGAAACAGTTTTATCGTTTGTTTTATTACGGAGTTGACAAAATCTATAATAAACGTAAATTTAATATTTACTTTAAAATGGGTAATAAACGATTGGGCGAACTTGTCGAGGAACATCAGCCCGATATTATTATTAATACATTTCCGATGATCGTCGTGCCGGAATACAGACGCCGAACAGGAAGAGTCATCCCTACCTTCAACGTTATGACTGATTTTTGCCTTCATAAAATTTGGGTTCACGAAAACGTGGATAAATATTATGTGGCGACAGATTATGTGAAGGAAAAACTGCTGGAGATCGGCACTCATCCAAGCAACGTGAAAATCACCGGAATTCCAATCAGGCCGCAATTTGAAGAATCCCTGCCGGTGGAGCCGATATATAAAAAGTACAATCTTTCACCAAACAAAAAAGTGCTTCTTATTATGGCAGGCGCCCACGGTGTTCTAAAGAACGTAAAAGAGCTGTGTGAAAATCTTGTCAAAGATGATCATGTGCAAGTGGTTGTCGTGTGCGGGAAAAATACGGCTTTAAAGGAATCTTTAAGCGCGCTTGAAGCAGAAAACGGTGACAAATTAAAAGTTCTTGGCTATGTGGAGCGCATCGATGAGCTGTTCCGGATCACAGATTGCATGATTACAAAACCTGGGGGCATTACTTTGACAGAAGCAACTGCCATCGGTGTGCCTGTCATTCTGTACAAACCCGTGCCTGGCCAGGAAAAAGAAAATGCAAACTTCTTTGAAGATCGCGGAGCTGCCATTGTCGTGAACCGTCATGAAGAGATTCTCGAGTCAGTCACTTCCCTTCTCGCAGATGAAGATACCTTACAGCGCATGAAGAAAAACATTAAGGAGCTTCATTTAGCAAACTCCTCTGAAGTGATCTTAGAGGATATCCTGAAGGAATCAGAAATGATGACATCCAAACAAAAAGCCAAAGCGCTATCTTAATGATGTTCATAGAGAGCACACGAAAATCGTGTGCTCTTTTTATTTATATTCACCTATCTATAAAAGCGGTTACATTTTTTTGTGAAACTTGCCCTTCTTTTAAAAAATAAGCAGTTTCGCAACTTGACGGGTGCTCCCAGATGGTGTATAGTTGAACCATCATTTAACAATGAATCAACGTTAAATGATGACAAAATTTTTTTTAGCACACGGGTGCTACAGTACTAGGAGGAATTAAGCAATATGCAAAACGGTAAAGTAAAATGGTTCAACAACGAAAAAGGATTCGGCTTCATTGAAGTTGAAGGCGGAGACGATGTATTTGTTCACTTCACAGCTATCGAAGGAGAAGGATACAAATCATTAGAAGAAGGACAAGAAGTTTCTTTTGAAATTGTCGAAGGTAATCGTGGACCTCAAGCTTCTAATGTTGTAAAACTCTAAACTCAATACATGACGACAAATAGAGGAGAGGCATTTGCCTCTCCTATTTGATTTTCATCTGAATTTCAATAGCCAAAATATTTTGTTTGCACCTCTGTTCAATCTCTGCAACATGCTTTTCCATTGACGGCTTCCCTTTTTTCGCGATATCCGCCAGTTCTTCTAAATCACTGTATATTTCTATAAATGTTTTGTGAAGGATCGACTTCAAGTCTTTATCATCCATAGCTGCGTTCCCCTTCTCTTCCAAGATACCCCAAATAGTAAATCAGACCTATTTATTCTGGTTCAATAGTTATATCGGCTTATTTTCATTTTATTTTCTATTTTGGTACATAAATTTCAAAAAAACTCTGCAAAATAGTTGCGGAGGTGTTTTTTGTGACATCAGAATTTCATAAAGAGGATCAGGCTGGATTTACTGATAAGCGGCAGCTGGAACTAGCGGTGGAAACAGCGCAAAAAACGACAGGAGCTGCGACGAGAGGCCAAAGCACAACATTAGTCGATTCCGCATACCAAGCTATTGAGGATGCAAGAGAACTGTCACAATCTGAAGAGCTGGCAGCTCTCGATGATCCTGAATTTGTTCAGCAGCAACAGCAGCTGCTGGATGATAGCCAGCATCAGCTTGATGAATTCAAAGAATAAAAACCGCAGCTTCTGCGGTTTTTATTCTTTAGTGATTGGTTAAAACATCGCCGTATGCTTTCAGCTTTTCACCAACCGTACATTTATTAATGCAAAATGAATGCGCATAGGTTTTGCCAAATTCCTTGCGAAATTGCTTCTTAATAAAACAATCCTTGCAGTATTCATCGTGCAGTTCTGTCAGTTCTTTAAAAATCATTTTCTTATCCAATATCGTCATCTCCGTTACGGTCTAATTTCGTGTGGCTTTCTACGAATTGATGGGATAGAATTTTTTTAGCGAGGCCGTCAGCTTCCTGGTTGTCTTTCCGCTGTATGGTTTCGTAGGTTGGGGTAAGCTTCAGCGATTCAATGAGTGCTTCTATTTTGTCCAGCCATTCATTATGCGACGGATCATAGCAAGGCCAGCTGCCGTCAAGCTGATTCAGCACAACAAGTGAATCCCCTTTGATCGTAATTGAATTTCTGCTTGCCCCAAGCTCTCTTACTTCTCTTATTGCTTCATATAGCGCCGCGTATTCAGCTTCATTATTGGTTTTCAGCCGGAAGCTTTTATTTTTTCTCAAGCGATGCCGGATTCCTCCCAATGAATAATAAATGACGATTCCGAGTCCGGCCAGTTCGCTCTCCTTATCGAAACTGCCGTCAAAATAAACAGTAATATCATCAGGCTCTTGAGCAAGCTCCTCGGTCAGCTTTTCCAATTCCTTCAGCGTCCAGCTGCCGCCTTTCTCGTCTTCAAACTCGAGCTCTTTCATGTATGGAAAACGGCCGAGTTCTCTGGCTAGCATACGTGCTTGCTGAGCAGTCAGCCAGTCTTCACCCAAAAATGAGACGGATCCCGTCCCTTTTGCTTCTATTTTCATATGCGGTCTGAGCTTCATTACGATCACCTTACCATTCATTAGTTGCCGGGCTTGTGCTATAATCAAACCAATCTAATCCCGGAAAGGAAGCTTTTTCATTTTGTTTAATAATTCGTTTTGGATCATTTTTGCGATCATTCATTTTATCATTGTTCTTTTATTTTATAAAGGATTTGGCAAAATGGGACTGTTTGTTTGGATCGGTTTTGCGACAGTCTGCGCCAACCTTCAAGTCGTCAAGACAGTCGAACTGTTTGGCTTAACAGCAACGCTCGGGAATGTGATGTACGGCACAATCTTTTTTGCGACAGATGTACTGAATGAAAAATACGGACCGGCTGAAGCTAGAAAAGCGGTATGGCTCGGATTCTCAACGCTCCTGACGCTGACATTTGTCATGCAGGGCGTGCTGCTTTTTGAACCGGCTTCCAGCGACATATCACAAACTGCGCTGGAAACGATTTTCGGATTCCTTCCACGAGTCGCGTTAGGAAGTCTGCTTGCCTTTATCTTCAGCCAAACGCTGGATGTTTATGTATATTCGGCAATTAGAAGGATATTTCCTTCTGATCGGCTTTTATGGCTCAGAAACGGCGGCAGTACAGCAGTCAGCCAGCTATTTGATACACTGATATTTACTGGTGTCGCTTTTTTCGGCATTTATCCGGCAGGCGTTTGGCTTCATATTTTTATTTCTACATATTTGATTAAGTTTGCGGTATCTTTGATTTCCTTGCCTTATGCTTATGCAGCGAAAAAAATGATACCGAATGATGAAAGGAGTTCATAATGCCTACAGAAATTTATGTAGACGGCGCAAGCGCCGGTAATCCCGGGCCTTCCGGTGTCGGCATTTTTATCAAACATGAAGGAAAAGCAGAATCTTTCTCTATTCCAGTCGGAATGCATACAAACCAGGAAGCGGAATTTCTTGCATTAATTGAAGGGATGAAGCTATGTGCAAAGCGCGGGTATCAATCTGTTTCCTTTCGAACCGATTCAGATATTGTGGAACGGGCCGCTGAGTTTGAAATGGTCAAAAATAAAACATATCACCCGTATGTGGAAGAAATCATCCGATTAAAAGCGGCCTTCCCTCTTTTTTTCATCAAATGGATACCGGGCAAGCAAAACCAAAAAGCCGACCAGCTGGCAAAAGAAGCGATTCGGCTGAATGATAAGAATTAAATCTCGATCAATGGTCATCCTAATGACGAGGTGAACAAACATGAAAAAGAAAGATAAAGGCCGGCTGACCGGCGGTGTGACTCCGCAAGGCGACCTGGAAGGTAATACACATGACGACCCTAAAACAGAGCTTGAGGAAAGAGCCAAAAAAAGCAATACAAAACGCTAGAGAAGATCTTACACGATCTCTCTAGCGTTCAGCTTTTCGAGCATACGCTCAATTCCTTTGATTTGGTGGCGGCGAAGCATGTCAGCCGCCTGCTCCATTTGCAGTGTAAATAGAGCGTCTTTCAGTGTGCAGACCAGCGGAACAGAGCAATGAATTTCCGCAAGCTTCCTCGACATCTCCAAATCGCTCAAGCCTTGCTGAATTTTCCCCTGCTGCCCCTTCGGAAGCAAAGAAAGATTTTCTAATAAACGGTCAATCGTTTCGTATTCACGAATCAGTTTGTAGGCTGTTTTTTCTCCAATCCCTTTGACGCCAGGATAGTTATCACTGGAATCACCCATAAGCGCTTTAATATCAATCAAAGCTTTCGGCAGGACGCCTGTTTCTTCATAAAAAGTCTCTTTTGTATAGACTTTATAATTTCCGATTCCTTTTTGGAGCAAGGCCACACTCACTTCATCCGTTAACAGCTGAAGTAAATCTCTGTCCCCTGTTACGATCGTAATGTCAGCTTCATTGGCAAATAAATCGGCAAGAGTTCCGATACAATCATCCGCTTCATACCCGGCAAAGCCGATGTTCATAATCCCAAGCTCAGCGGCCGCTTCCTTTGCCAAATCAAACTGCGGAATAAGCTCTACAGGCGGTGCGCTGCGGTTCGCCTTATAATCTTGGAACAGGTCATTTCGATACGTTTTGCTCCCCATGTCCCAGCAGCAGACGACATGTGTCGGCTGGAATGTTTCCACAGCTGTGATCAAATGCTTTAAAAACCCGTTGACGCCGTTCGTCGGCACCCCGCTGTCATTTATCATAAAGTTGCGATGCACGGCCGTGGCAAAAAACGCCCGGAATAAAAGAGCCATGCCGTCAACTAGCAATAGTTTATTATTATTCATAAGATAACTCCCTTTTCTTTCATTCTTTCTATTTTACCATAAAGCAGCCCAAAAATAAAAAACAGCATCTCTTTGATTAGAGATACTGTTTTGTGTATCATCAGTCGTTGTGTCTTTTGTTGCTGGCGATCAGCTTTTCAGCTTCGCGTCCTGCGTAAGAGTCAAAATGGGTTTGAAATCCGTTTTTCTTTTTGGCATTGTTATTCGCCTGTGCATTTCTGTTTCCCAGCTTTGTTCTGCCCAACATGAATCCCCCCTTACGTCGGATACACATAGTATATGCTTCCGGCAGGAGATTCACTCGCGACAGGATCATCCAGCTTACATACGGCTTACGTATTCTCTGACCATTTCCGTTGATACAAGGCGTCTTGTCGGTACGATCCCTTTTTTGGCGAGCTGATTGATCTGCTCGGTAATTTCATTAATCGCATCTGTAGTAAAAGGCTCATCGTTTTTGCATTTTGAAACCGCTTCTTCAATGGCCAGTTCACGCATGTTTTCAAGACGCATAAATGCTTTGATATGCTCGTGCTGTTTTGATGAATGTGCTGAAATTGCTTTATGTACCTCTGACATGAATCGTTCATCTCGCTTTTTTCTATTTAGTCTATCATGACTTGAAATACAAGCCAACTGAATTTTACATTTTTATTGTATTGTCTGATCTTTGCCAGGAGATGCATGCCTGGTATGCCTTTTCAATTTCTTTCGCATGTTCCCCTTGCCCATATCCTCCTAAATACGTATCTTTTTGATCCTTTATTTGTGTCATTGCTTTTTCAGCCATATCTTCCTGCAAGCGCCTGAGGTGATCTGTGTAATGAGAGATAAGGCTTTCTTCTTCATTTTTCACCCAATCCTCTGTGATTTTCGTGAGCTTCATCCGTACAGCTTCGATGAAGGCCGCTTTTCCTTTTTGTTCAAAAAAGTGCTTCGGTGATTTGACCTCTTTTTGTTCCTGCTCGAAGGCACGTACATCTATTTTCGGTTCAACTTCCTTCAGCTGTATGCCGGTCGAATGCTGATCACCCGCATAAATGGAAAAATAACCGTCCGCGTTTAATGTTTTTTGAAAGCTTTCCAGCCACTCTTCGGTGATATGCCGCTCGATGAAACCGCTCATACGAACATCAAGTGTTTTGATTTCCTGAACATATTCAAACTGATACTCATGTAAGGCGGTTTTCATTGCCTTCCCGACGTTCTTTTTCCAATCCCCGTTCTGAAGCCCCGGATGAAATGCTGATTTTAGTAAATCATTCGCAAAAAAAGATAATCGCTGTGTTATGTGATAAAGCTGCTCTCTTGTATCTTTTTTTACCTTCTCAATGATGGTTTCTGAGTTCCGCCGTTTCTCGATTTCGGCTGCTGTCCGCTCAAATGACAGCATAAGGCGCTGTTTCTGCGCTTCCTTTTCTTCCTTGGACTGATGCTGTGATTGGTGAAGCTGGAAAACAGTTTCGCATAGTTTGTCTGCTTCCGAACTGAGCTGTGCAGTTGCGGCTTTTTTTACATCAACTTCGATAAACCGGTCTAAGTGCGTTCTTACTTTCGGGAACTGGTTATAAAATGATTCCGATTTTCCCAGCAGTTCCTCCTTACTTGATACGGTAAAGAGCTGCGGACTATGAATCCCTTCTTTTACAAGCTCTGTGCTGACATAATCGGTCACTGTTTCCAGCTCTGATTTATCTTTCGCAAGGTCTGCTGCATTAATGACGAAAAACATTTTATCCATGCTGAGCGATTCTTTCACCAGCCCCAACTTGCGCAAAAACGAACGGTCTCCTTTCGAGAAGGAGTGCTGATAATAGGTCATATAAAAAAACGCATCGGCATCTTTAATATATTGGAACGCCAGCTCTGTATGCCGTTTATTCATGCTGCTCGCGCCGGGCGTATCGACGATTGTAATCCCTTTTTCAGTCAGCGGGCATGTATAATAGACCGTTACCTCTTTCACAGCGCAGGCCGTTGCCTCCTCTGCTACATACGGCTTTAATTCAGACAGCGGAATCGTTAATTTCTTTTGTTCCTGTATATATTGCTGATACTTTTCGTATGCAAGCAGGAAGTTGCTGATTAATTTAATGTGTTCTTCCTGCATCCGGCTTTTTTTGACTGCCTTTTCCCACTTCTCTGTGAAAGAACGGCCTGTCGGTTCTTCTTGTATCCCGGTGAGCTGCAAAATGTCAGCCGTTATGTCATCCTCCGTCTTAAACACCACATCCGCTGTTTTGTTGATGTTGCCATTGGCTGGTTTTGTGATTTTGTTAATTGTGGCTGTGGTTGGCGTTGGTGAGGACGGTAGCACCCTTTCGCCGACAAGCGCATTGGCAAATGATGATTTCCCCGAGCTGAATCCTCCAAAAAGCGCAAGTGTAAATTTCCGTTCCTCAAGCCTTTTAATCCTTTCCCGAAAGGCTGAGGTTTGCTTTGACAGCATGCTATACTCGCCTAAACGGTCAGATAATCTGTAAAAACGTTTGATCTGGTCTTGAAGCGGCAGTTCTTGCTCCATTTTGATTTCTGGTTTCTGTATTGGCTGCTGTGTCTGCTGGCCTTGACTTCGTTTCTGTTCTGGAGCGGCCACTGTTTTTTTCTTCGTTTTAAACCAGTCAGTGTCTATGTGCATTGGGCATGCAGACTCTTCTTCCCAAATGGCCCATAAGCGATCGGCTTTCTCGCGGGCATTATTCTCTAAACGGGCCTGTTCTTGGAGAAGGACAAGTTTTTCTGATTCCTGAATGAGCCGGCCATTGATCGTTTGCACGTCTTCGGAAACACGCTCTTTCACCATCGCGGCCAGCGCCTTTATGATGTCTGCCGCTTCTCTCTTCGCCTCTTTGCGGATAAGCTCTGCCAAGTCTTTTGTATATTGCAATACATATTCAGAAGAAAAAGCTGCACCATGCTTGACCGCGCGTTCAATGATGTCAATTTCAAGCGGAGTGCGATAGGCCTGAATCAGCTTTTCACTTTCAGCTGCATGAACATCAAATGCCTTAGCGAGTTTATGGAACGTGTCTATCATATGCCAATCCGCTTCGGCCTCTGTTCGTTTTGTCACATCAGAGAATAAAGCATTCCGTCTTCTATCTCTTTCCTGTGCAGTTTTTGCTTTAGAAAAGAAAAAGCCGGTTTTAAAAGAAGGCTCTCGCGATTCTAGAAATGCAGCTGCCAATTCACGCATTTCAAAAGGCGTCAGGTTGGCGTTTTTTAAAATTCGATTGATTTCTTCCTGCATCCTGTTTTCTGCCTCAGTCGCTTGTTTTGCCGCCTCATCCAATTGATTACCCAGCGATTGGACCAGATCGGTTTGTGTATCAAGCTGTTCAGCAAAGCTTGGACCGTCTGTTTCGTCTTTCAAAAGCATTTCGGTATGTTCCTTCAGCAGATTGCGGACTTTTTGTTCTGTTAAAGCCTGCAAATTGCTTTTTGATTGCTGTTTTATTCTTTTTAATTCTTCTCTCAGGCTCCCAATCTGATTGAACGGGTGATTTGGTTCTGTTACTGACGTAAAATAAAGTGATTCCTTTGAAATGCCTTCATTGCAAAGCATCTCCTCTACCTGTGCTTTATAGTCTTCAAAGTGTGTCTCCTTCTCATCATGCCGGTCAATTTGATTAACGATAAAATACACATTCGGAATGCTTTCTTTTATCGACCTGAGAAACTTAACATTTTCCTCAGAGTGTACGTGATTATAGTGAACGACGTAAAACAGCGCATCCGCCTGATGGAGTATAGACGCCGCCGACAGAAAATGTGCATCATCTGTTGAGTCAATCCCGGGGGTGTCAATATACGCAACTCCGGAGTCGATCTCAGTATACCGGTCAAAAATTTCAACGCTTTCAATTTGCTCGCCGTCTTTGCAATATTGCTGCACCTTGTCTTTCTGATAAGCCCCCTTCAGCTCAGCGTATGCTCCGTCTGTTGTATGAAGCCGAACACGCTTTTCCCCGTTTCTGATCACAACAAGGTTAGCACTTGTCGGAATCGGGCTTGTCGGCAAAATATTTTCCATTAACAGGCAGTTCAGCAGTGACGATTTCCCCGCTGAATAATGCCCGGTAAATGCGATATAAACCTCTTCATCAGCCGCTTTTTTCATGACTGCTGCCAGTTTAGCAGCCCTTTGTTCATCTTGATTCTCGATGAATCGCTTATAAATTTCACCTGTTTTGTGCAAAAGCTCTTTTCTGTTATGTTCTGTCATAAATCTGAACCCCTTTGTGCCGTTTCAATTGTGAATCTTTTTCGAAAGATCTGAATACATTCCCTTTCATTTTACACAAGAATGAGCCAAATTTCTTTAAGAGAATAGAAAAAAGCCGCCATTACGGCAGCTTCTATAAAAGAAAATCTGCAACTTTGACAAGTTCCAGATTCATTAAACAGATTTATTAGAGATTCCTTTTAATACAAAACCAATTAATACACTATATGTACAAACCGCCCCAAGCAAAAACAGCATTGTCATTTGCTTCACCATCCTGATTGAGAATCTTTTTCAAATTCATTTTAACATGGCTGAGAATGATTTTCAATCGCTATTTTATGCTGTATTCCTCTAATGCTTTGTCTTCTGCACGAATTCTGACGGTTAACAAAACGGCATTTAAAATGGAAAACAGACACATGGTGACGTACGCTTGATATAGCAGCGGAATCAATAAGATTTCTAGTATAACAACGGTATAGTTTGGATGCTTCATCCATTTATAAGGGCCTTTTTTTACAAGCTCCACACCTGGAACGACAAGGATTTTCGTATTCCAATATGCTCCTAAGGAACAAAGCGCCCAATACCGCACTGCCTGCACGATTAAAATAACCGCAGCGATACCGATCCACCAGCTTGACGGCTGTTTGTTCATCAGCAGCACTTCCGCAATTAAAGACAGGAAAAAAAGGATGTGCATGATGATGATATACGGATAGTGGCTCTCGCCGAATTCGATCGCCCCTTGCTTCTTTACCTTTTGTTCATTTTGTCTGGCCACTGCCATTTCAGCTGCTCTTTGAGCAATGAGAATGGCGATTAACAACCAAAACATGAGTCAAGCCCCCTTTTCCCAGCTGAATAACAGCAGCTCTGATGAAAATCCCGGCCCTAATGCGCCAATCAGTCCCCGTTCTGCTTCCTTTTTATGTCCGTACAGCAGATGGTCTTTGATCACATACAATATTGTGGCTGAAGACATATTTCCGTGCTTTTGCAAAATGCTTTGTGCAGATGAAAGCTTTTCCGGTGACAGCTCGAGACTTTTGATGTATGCTTCAATCACTTTTTTTCCGCCAGGATGTGCAAAAAAAACACTGATATCAGTGAATGACAGCTGATGTTTGTCTAAAAAAACCTGTACATTTGTTTTGAGCCATTTTTCTACTAAAGTCGGAATATCTCTTGAGAAAATGACTTTGAATCCTTGATCTGTAAAGTCCCAGCCCATGACATCTTCTGATTGTTTCATCAAAACAGATTGGGAATCTGTTACCTTTGGCGCAAGCTTCAGTTTTGACATCCTGCGGTCTGCCTTCTCCCCGCATAATAAGGCTGCAGCAATGCCATCGCCAAAAAGCGAGGTGCCAATAAGATTGCTTTTCGTTTTATCTTCCGGCTGGAATGTCAGGCTGCATAGCTCAGCAGCAATGACGAGCACGAAAGCCTCAGGATATGCTTTGCAGTATTCGGCTGCGCGCGCAAGTCCGCTGGCCCCTCCTGCGCAGCCTAGGCCCCAAATCGGAATCCGCTTCGTATATGGAGAAAATGGAAGTTCATTCATGAGCCGCGCCTCGATACTCGGTGTGGAAAGGCCCGTGCTGGAGACGAAAAAAACAGCGTCCACTTTCTCATAAGGGATGGCTTCTTGAAAAAATCCAGGATGAGAGAGGCACTCGCGAACAGCCTCTATACTGTGCTTAAGTGTTTCTTCTATGTATATTTGATTTTTTTCTTCGAAGCTGTGACCCTCTTTATACCATTCAATCGGCTTGACAAATTGTCTCGATTGAATTTGCCCGTTTTTAAAGGAGGTTAACAGCCGGTCAATATCTTTAAAGGAATGCTGAAACATATACCGGGCAAACTCAGCCGCTTTCTCTTGGTTTACATCGTATGCAGGAAGACTTGTTCCGATGGATAAAATAAACGCCATGCGATCACCTCTATGCATACATTGTTCCGCAACGATCTTTTTTATATGCAAAAAACTCCGCCGCGGCGGAGTTTAGACTGCTGTTTTTTGCTCAGTGATGTCAGCTGTTTGTTCTGTTTTTTTGGCTTTAGAAAATACGTTATATACAATATTCAGAACTACTGCAGTGAAGCTGCCGGCGACAATGCCGTTTGTTGTAAGGAGCGTTAAGGCGCTCGGAAGCTGCTTAAAAATATCCGGCACAACTGTCACACCGAGACCCAGTCCTACTGAGCAGGCAACGATCAGCAGATTTTCCTGTTTCGCAAAATCAATGCGGCTGAGCATTTTGATTCCATAAGCGATCACCATTCCAAACATCGCCACCATTGCCCCGCCCAAAACAGCAGATGGAATAATGGTTGTGAAAGCAGCGATCTTCGGAAACAGCCCAAATGCCATTAAGATCACACCCGTGACAACAATTACGGCATTTTTCTTGATTCCTGTGAGCTGTACGAGCCCGACATTTTGAGAGAATGCCGTGTAAGGAAAAGCGTTAAAAATACCGCCCAGCAGCACAGCCACCCCTTCAGCGCGATAGCCCTTTGATAAATCTTTCTCTGTCAGACGGCGGTTCGTCAGGTCACCTAAGGCAAAGTAAACACCAGTTGATTCTACAAGGCTGACAATTGCAACAATGGACATCGTAATGATAGGCGCTGTGTGAAAAGACGGCGCTCCGAAGTAAAACGGCTGAATCATTTGAACAACTGCCGCGTCCGAAACGTTATCAAATTGAACTTTCCCCATAAAAAAAGCAATGAAGGTGCCGATCAAAATACCGATCAAAATCGAGATGGATTTGATAAAGCCCGTCGTAAAACGGTATAGAAGCACAATAATACTCAAAACGATAAAAGCGAGAGCAAGATTGGAGAGATCTCCGAAATCTGCACTTCCTTCTCCGCCGGCCATGTTATTCATGGCTACCGGCATAAGTGTAATTCCGATAATCGTAACAACTGAGCCTGTCACGACGGGCGGGAAAAAAGATACGAGCTTCCCAAAGAAAAATGAAATGAGAATGACAAGAATACCTGACGAGATAATACTTCCGTAAACCGCTGAAACCCCGTACTCAGACCCAATCGCAATCATCGGCGATACTGCTGTAAATGTACAGCCAAGCACAACCGGAAGCCCGATCCCGAAAAATCGGTTGCTCCACACTTGCAAAAGTGTAGCCACGCCGCACATAAAAATATCAATCGATACTAAGTAGGTCAGCTGTTCGACAGTCAGGCCCATTGCTTTTCCGACAATCAGAGGAACGACAATGGCACCGGCATACATGGCGAGCACATGCTGTATCCCTAAAGACAGCGTTTTGCCAAATCCGTTTTTCATGAATGAACCTCCTGTACGAAGGACACTTTTCCTTCTTCTAATGATTGAATTCTTGCCAAAGATTCCACCCGGTAGCCTAGCTTCACAAGTTCATCTCTTCCCGGCTGAAATGACTTTTCGATGACAATGCCAAGTCCCGCAATAGAGGCTCCCGCCTGCTTCACAATCGACACGAGCCCGTGCGCTGCTTGTCCATTTGCCAAAAAATCATCGATAATCAGAACATGATCCTGATCCGACAGGTGGGTTCCTGAGACCGCAATTTGGCTTTCTGTTTGCTTCGTAAAGGAATAAACAGACGCTGTCAGCAAGTTGTCGGTGAGTGTTAAAGATTTATGTTTTCTCGCGAAGACAACCGGCACACCCAACTGCAAACCCGTCATCACAGCAGGAGCGATTCCAGATGATTCGATTGTCACAATTTTAGTAATACCGTCTTTTGCAAATCTGGCGGCAAATTCGTCACCGATTTTCTGCATAAGCAGCGGATCAATTTGGTGATTCAAAAAAGAATCCACTTTCAATACCTGATCAGATAATACGACGCCTTCTTCCTCTATTTTCCGTTTCAGTGCTTCCATCCTGTCTTACCTCCGTTATGAGAATAAAAAAAGCATTGCCCGCTCAAAAAAAGAGCAAGCAATGCTGATATAACAAAAAACCGTACACGTGCGGTCTCATTGCTCACTCATAGTCGAACATTTACGGTGTCCGGTAGAAACTTGCGTGCCATATCCACGCGATTATATGAGTGTTCCTATGATATTGTAATAAATTATATCAAGATTCTAATCTCTTGCATAGACAAAAAAACAAAATTTCCGAACTTTATTTTTATTTTCTTGATAATCATTCGTCTTTTAGTATTTTGATTCTAAAAAAGCCTGACGGCCACACCGCCAGGCTTTTGATTACGACAGATAGAGATTTGAATATTTGTTTGACAAATAGTCAATCAAATAACGTACATTCAGCTCTTCTCCTGTTGCATCTTTAATAATGTCTAACGGCTTTTTCCGTTTTCCGTGAATGTGTACCTTTTCCGTCAGCCATTGTTTTATCGGATGAAATTCCCCTCTTTCCAAAAGAGTGTCAAACTCAGGCAGATCCTCGAGCATTTTTTGTTTCAGCTGAGCCGCATACATGTAGCCAAGCGCATAGGATGGGAAGTAGCCGAAATCTCCTCCTGCCCAATGGACGTCCTGTAAAATCCCCTCTGCGTCCGTCTGTGGTGTAATCCCTAAGTAATCCTGGTATTTTTGATTCCAAAGCGACGGCAGTTCTTCAACAGACACTTCATTGCTGAAGATCGCTTTTTCAATTTCATATCGGATGATAATATGAAGAGGATACGTTAATTCATCCGCTTCAACCCTGATGAAGGAAGGTTTTGATTCATTGATTGCACGGACAAAATCAACCAGCGAGATGTCCTTAAACTGTTTAGGTGATGCTTTTTGAATCTTCTTATAGTACGGTGTCCAAAAATGCTTGTTGCGGCCGATAAAATTCTCATAAAATAATGATTGAGATTCATGGATTCCCATTGATGCACCGTCTGACAAGTTCGTGCCGCTCAGTGCTTCGTCAATATTTTGCTCGTATATCGCGTGACCGCACTCATGAATGGTGCCAAAGATCGCCGTACGGAAATCTTTTTCATCATATCTCGTCGTGACCCTAACGTCTCCGCGGTTCATCGTGGTCGCAAACGGATGAACAGTTTCATCTAGCCGTCCGCCATCAAAATCGTAGCCAAGCTCCTGTAAAAAATACAGGCTGAGCTCTTTTTGCTTTCCTTTAGGGAACTCTCTTGTGATAAAGCTTGTATCTGGTTTATTTCCGGAAGCTGTCACCTGTGTAACAAGAGGAATAATTGCTTCCTTGAGCTCGGAAAACAGCTGATCAAGCACCTTTACCGTGACACCCGGCTCAAACAAATCAAGCAATGCATCATAAGGATGCTCTTGATAACCCCAATATGTAATAAAACGTTTATTGAATTCAATCAGCTGCTCTAAATATGGGGAAAACAAGCTGAAATCAGATTTCCCTTTCGCTTCTTCCCACGCGGTTTCTGCCTTTGAACACAGAATCACGTATTCCTTGTATTCAGCCTCAGGGATTTTTTTATTCTCTTCATACTCTTTTTTCGCCAGCTCCACTGCCTTTTTCGTATCTTCAGATAAGTCATCAAATCGTTCATACAGGGCATCAATAAGCTCCTTCATCCGATCTGAAGTTTGGATATTGAATATATCTGTTGAAAGCTGTCCGATACTTTCGGCACGGTCCTCTGAGCCGTTTTTTGGCGCACCTGTTCTGGAGTCCCAGTGCATTAACGCAACTGCTTCGCTGTAATGTGAGATTCTTTTTAAAAGATCAAAAAATTCCTTTTCATATGTATGTATCTCCATATCCATTCCCTCCCTATTCTAGCCGTTCCATTACAGGCTAATGGAAGGGGGTATGAAAGTCAAATTGTTTGTATAAGAGGCTGCCGGTATTTTTGGCGGCAGCCTTCTTTGTTCAGTTGATCGTCATTTGATTTTTTGGCGGCGGTGTTTTCCGCTTTTTCTCATTGATTTTTTTATCCACCCACACTGTTGCCAGCGGGGTTAGCAGCGAGGTGACAATAACGCTTGTCGCTATGATTGCCGTTGCTGATTCAGCAACTGGCGCAAACGAAGCATTCGCTTCCGCTAATGCGTATGGCACGGCTACAGCCGCCCCCGCCGTAGAAGAAGCTGCCACTCCCGCGACGCCGTCTCCCCGCGCGACAAAACGATCAAGCAAAAACAAGGAGCCACCCGATAAAGTAACGACAGAAACACCGATAAAAATGCCGAGCAGCCCTGATTGGATCAGCATTCCAAAATTCAAGGTGTTGCCGAGCGAAAAGGCAAAAAACGGGATGATCGCCGGTACAACCTTGCTGAATAAGTCTCTGAGATCATGATCAAGATTTCCAAGTATACAGCCCAGTAAAAACGGGATGACAGTCGCTGCCAGTGTTTCCCACGGGAATGCCGCAAGTCCCGTCACACCAAACGTCACCATGGTCATAAAAGGACCTGATTCTGTACTGATAAACGCGAAAGCGCCCGCATCCTCTTTTCTTCCCATATGGTTCATAAGCGCCAAATACAGGCCGCCGTTCGTTTCATTCATTACCGCGACAATTGCTAAAACAGAAAGACCTGCAAAAAAGCCGGATTGTATGCCTTCATCAGGTATAAATTGCGCTGCGATCACGCCGAGCAGCGCCGCAAATCCGACCTTTCCCAATAATAATGTGATTCCTTTCCTTGCGATATAGCCTGAAGAACGAAAATCAATCGTCGCTCCTACGCAAAAAATAAAAACACCCAGTATCGGCAGCGTTCCGGTAATCAAAGCACCCGTAAACCCTCCAAAGAACTCCGCTGTTCCAGGCGCAAACGTATTGAGCGCCGCTCCCAGAAACAGCGGAATAATCATCATTCCGCCAGGTACCCGTTCAATTGTCGCTTTGATTTTCATATGTGGATTCTCCCATCCTCCGGTTATGAAAAAAACAATACCCCTTACACTTGGAAAACAGCCTGCAAATCTTCTTTTGAACAGCTGCCCAGCTGGCTGCCGACACCGACGGCGCCAGCTCCGGCTTTGAGCCAATCCGGCACTTCAGACGGATGTATCCCGCCTGTCGGAATAAAGGTCACCTGCGGGAAAGGGCTCGCTAAATTTTTCATAAACGGGATGCCAAACACACCGCTAGGGAACAGCTTCAATGTAGTAAAACCGCATGTCAGCGCTTCCATAATTTCGCTCGGAGTCAATACGCCGGGGATATAATGTGTCTTTAAAAAAGAAAGATGTTCAGCAAGGTCTGCTGAAAAACCCGGACTGACAATAAACTGCGCGCCAGCCTCAGCAGCTTCTCCCGCTTGCTGCGCAGTGATGACCGTGCCCGCCCCGATTAAAATATCTTCTCTATTACGGAAGGATTCGATAATATCTGATGCCCCAGGCGTCGTATAAGTCACTTCAACCGCACGAACCCCTTTATCAAGTAAACTCTCAATCTGCTGACAGGCCTCCTGTTTATCCTTTGAGCGAATGACTGCAATCAGCCTTGCTTCTTTCAGACGGTTTTCAACGATTTTGGACTCCATATTAATAATCCCCTTTCTTTTGGTAAACCGTTCTTTGAGCAGATAAAAATGCAGCTAATTTCTCCCTGGTCGGCAGTCCGTCCATATCCCCCGGTGCCTGAACTTGCAAAGCGCCAATCGCATTTCCCCTTTGCACCGCATCCTTGTATGACAAACCGTCAAGGATGCCGCTGATCACACCGACTGCAAATCCGTCTCCGGCACCGACTGTATCAACCACCCGATCGACACGGAAGCCTTCTGCAAATCCTTCACTTTCCCTCGTTTTAAAGTAAGCGCCTTCTTTTCCGAGTTTAATAGCGACAAAGCTGACCCCTTTTTTCAGATAATAGTCGGCAATGCCTTCAGGTGTTTTTTCTCCGGTCAATAGCTCCCCCTCTGCGATCCCCGGGAAAAACCAATCTGCAAGACCAGCCAGATCATTAATGGTATGGGCCATCGTTGCTTGATCAGGCCAAAGCGAAGGCCTTAAATTGGGATCTAACGATACCGTTTTCCCAGTATGTTTCATATCCTTCATTACGTGGTAGGTAAAATCTTTCATTTCAGCAGATAAGGCCGGCGGAATGCCTGTCACATGCAAATGGCCTGCGCCTTGAAAATACTCTCTCGGATATTCAGCAGAAGTTAGTGTGCTTGCAGCTGAGTTTTTCCTGTAATAGGTAACTTGCGGATCGCCTTCTTTCACTTTTGACTTCAGCAGAAGACCGGTGGGATTTCCGTCCTGCGATCGGATCACGCGGGACACATCCACTCCCTCTTTTTTAAGCGCCTCTAAAATAAATGTTCCGAGCTGATCATTGCCGACCTTGCTCATCCATCCCATCTGAAATCCGAGTCTGGCCAGGCCGCAAGCAACATTGCTTTCTGCCCCGGCCAGCCCTTTAGAAAAAGTGGATGCTTCATGAAGGCCCCCGTACTCATTTGCGTAAAACATGGCCATCGATTCCCCGAATGTCACCGCATCAAGCTTCATCTTTTCCCAACCTCCTCTTAGTTGAGGGCACCTAGGATTAAAGTGACTTTCTCATGATGACTTCTGCCTCTAATTCAATGGTTTGAGGCGCTCCCTTGTCACCTTTAATCCTTTTTAATACACGTTCCATCGCCGTCCTGCCCATATCATGTGACGGCTGGGCGATCGTTGTAATGCCCGGACCGATCAGTTTGTACCATTCCGTATCGTCGAACCCTGCAATCCCTATATCTTGGGGGATGTGCAGTCCAAGCTCTTCCATACAGCTGATGATTTTCAGCATAATTAAGCCGTTCAAAGCCAGAATCGCTTTTTTTTGCTCTGGCATATCCTTGTAAAAAGACCGAAGCGCCGCCTTAAGCTGCTCCTTGTTTTTCACGTCAATTTC
The DNA here is from genome assembly GCF_021282335.1 of Bacillus sp. G16. Classification (NCBI taxonomy): domain Bacteria; kingdom Bacillati; phylum Bacillota; class Bacilli; order Caryophanales; family Bacillaceae; genus Bacillus; species Bacillus sp. G16. The sequence goes on from NZ_JAJSOZ010000006.1 coordinate 180,105, forward strand.
ATACATTCTGACAAGCCCGTTCACATTTTGAGCCGAAGCCATTTCTTGATACACAGCTGCTCTTTCTGCACGAGGGCTGATAGATGAAATCGGTTCGGTAAACAGCGCGACATCAGTGTACCCTTTGCTATAAATCTTCTGAAGAATCTCTTTTGTGATCCTTCTGTTGTCAGTCGTTACCGTATCCAGTTTCAGATCTGGAAGTTTCCGGTCAATTAATATCGTTGGAATGTGCTGTTCGGCAAAGGCGTTCAGTAGATCCTTATTTTCTCCGGTTGCGTTTAAGATCAGCCCCTCAACCGAATGGGCTTCAAGCTTTAAGAGCATTTCCCGCTCTTTTTCAGGACTGTTATCTGTGTTGCACACCATAATGCTGTAGCCATATTGATCACAAACCTCTTCGACTCCCCTGAAAGCCGCGACCGAAAAAGGATTTGTAATGTCAGCTACAACAAATCCGATTAATTTGCTTTTTTTTATTTTCAAACCTTGCGCCATTTTACTTGGCCGATAATTCAATTCTGCAATTGCCTTTTTAATATTTTTCACTTTTTCAGGAGAAATCGCATCAATTTTTCCGTTGATATAGCGGGAAACTGTTGATTTCGAAACTCCTGCACATTCAGCTACGTCTTTGATGGTCGTATGGCCTGTTGTTTTCTTTTTCATTCAAGTGCTCCTGTATCTCATATATTTGAAACCGATTTCAAAACCGTTACAACAAAAGAATACCATATTTTTAAAATTTGAAAAGAGTTTTTTTAATAATGTGCTTATTCACAATTTTTCCGTTGACTCTTTTCACTATTTATCCTAAAATTTTCTTTGAAACCGTTACCAAAATATTTTCATTCAAGTGAGCCGAAATCCTAACCAAGGGGGAAATATAATGGAAAATCGTTATTCTGTACACCCTGAACAAGTTAAACGCTTTACAACAGAGGAGCTTCGCAGCCATTTCTTAATGGATACTTTATTTACGGAAAATAAATTAACGATGTATTACTCACATGAAGACCGGGTTGTCATCGGAGGAGCAGCTCCGGGGCAAAGTGAACTGAAGCTTGATGCCGGGGATTTCCTTAAAACTGACTTCTTCTTGGAACGGCGTGAAATTGGGATTATTAATGTTGGCCAGCCTGGTGCTGTCAGAGTCGGCGATGATGAGTATGTACTTCAAACAAAGGATTTTCTCTATATTGGAATGGGCAATCAGGATGTAGCGTTTACAAGCCTGAACGGAGAAAAAGCTAAGTTTTACTTTATCTCGGCTTGTGCTCATCAAAGCTATCCGACGCAAAAAGCCGCTCTTTCTGAACTGACACCGGACCGCCTTGGTGATGATGCAGCGTCTAATGTTAGAAGCCTGTACAAAGTCATTCATCAAGATGGCATTAAAAGCTGTCAGCTTATGATGGGAATTACGATGCTTGATCAAAACAACAACTGGAACACCATGCCGGCACACGTCCATGATCGCCGGATGGAGGCTTATCTTTACCTTGATCTTGAGAAGGATTCGAAGGTGTTTCACTTCATGGGCCAGCCGGACGAAACACGCCATCTTGTTGTCGGAAATGAGCAGGCTGTCCTTTCTCCTGCCTGGTCTATTCACTCTGGCGCAGGAACATCAAACTACAGCTTTGTGTGGGCAATGGCCGGAGAAAACTACACATTCACGGACATGGATGTCGTTCCGATGGATGGGCTGAAATAAGATGAGTTATCTACATGATGCCTTTTCATTAGAAGGAAAAACAGCGCTGGTAACGGGACCGGGAACGGGAATCGGTCAAGGAATTGCCAAAGCACTTGCCGGGGCTGGCGCTGATATTATCGGCACATCACATAAAAGCAGCCTGTCTGAAACACAGCAGCTTGTCGAACAGGAAGGCCGAACGTTTACGTCTTTTACAATGGATATGAGCAAGCCTGAAGCGATAAAGGACACTGCAGCTGAACTGTTCGAAAACCGGCAGGTCGACATCCTTGTCAATAATGCCGGCATTATTCACCGGGAAAAAGCGGAACATTTCCCAGAAGAGAACTGGCATCACGTACTGAATGTCAACCTAAACAGCTTGTTTATTCTGACACAGCTGGCAGGCGGACACATGCTGAAAAGAGGTTATGGAAAGATTATTAATATCGCCTCTCTTCTGTCTTTTCAAGGCGGTATCCTTGTTCCCGCATATACAGCGAGCAAACACGCTGTTGCCGGTTTGACTAAATCATTTGCAAATGAGTGGGCAGCGTCCGGCGTTCAGGTGAACGCAATCGCCCCGGGCTATATTTCTACAGCCAATACAAAGCCTATTCAGGACGATGAAAAGCGAAATGAAGACATTTTAAAGAGAATCCCTGCCGGACGGTGGGGCAAAGCGGATGACATCGGCGGGACTGCAGTCTTTTTGGCATCACGTGCTTCAGATTATGTAAATGGACATATTTTAGCAGTAGACGGCGGATGGCTATCCCGCTGACAAATAAAAAAGCTGACGAACACGATCGTCAGCTTTTTTCTATTACATCATATGCGGTTCAACAGGAAGTACCTTTTTGACCTCATCAATGATGCGTTGATTTTCTCCGCCAGCGTAAATGTGAATCGAGCCGCTGTCTTGATTCGAACGAATCAGACGCCCGATGCCCTGCCGCACGCGTAATAACATATATGGCAGATCAACTTCTTCGAACGGATCTTTTTTCGCCCCGTTGCGTTTCGCTGTAAATACAGGATCATGAGGCGGGAATGGCAATGACCAAATGGTAACATTCTTCAATGCGTGTCCAGGAATATCGAGTCCTTCCCATAAGTGAACCGAACAAAGCACTGTTTCCTCTTCCTCTTGGAATTTCTCCACTAAGCTGCTGATTTCTTCATCACCTTCAAAGAAAATCGGATACGGCAGCTCCCAGGCCGCCGACAGCTGCTTAAACTCCTTTAATTCCTCAAAAGAAGGGAAAAGCACCAGCGTTCTGCCTTTATAACGCTTGATCGTTTCAATCGTTTCAGCTGTTTTTTGTTCAGCGGTCATTTCTGTTTTTGCATATAGATTAACGGTCATTTGCTCGTCATAATCATAAGGAGAATCAACGGTTAACGACAAATAATCATGAATCCCGAGACTGTCGGCAATATAATCAAATGAACCGCCTTCTGATAGCGTAGCAGAAGAGAAGATATAAGGAATTTTCTTAGAAAACACTTTTTCGCCAAGCACTTCTGCCACCGTTCTCGGCATTACAACAAAGGTTGATTCTGCTTCCTTTTTCTCCAGCCAGCTGATCGCATCCTTTTGATATAGAGATAATGAATACGCCATTTGTTCAACATATTCTTCCACAACTGACAGCTCGTATTGATCAATCGTGTACATCTCAGACTCGAACACGAGAGCCTCCCCGATTTTATCGAGCAAACGGCAAAGCTCGTACGCCGCCTTTTTGACACGCTGGTCATTTTTTATTTCTAGACGGTGTGAACCGGCTACTTCTTTTGATTCTTCAGAAAGAACATAGAAAAATTCGTCGTTCGCAGCAAGCGCATCTTCAATCAGTTCAGCAAACTCTTCTCTGATGTCATTTTGAAGCAAACGTTCTAAAAACAATTCAAGAGTAGACTGCTTCACTCTGTAGGTTAACGCTTTTTGTGCGGCAAACTCTAACAGATGCCCTTCATCAAATACAACCGCACTATGATCAGGCAGCAGCGGCAGCTGGCCCTCTCGTTTGCGTGACTCTTCCGTCCACACATGCTCCATATAAAAATCATGGGAACAAATGATCAAGTCTGTAGACTTTCGGTAATAATCTCTGGAAAGCGTCAAACCGCATCTGTGTCTCATATCACAAGTCAGACAATCCTGAAACGAGTCGTAGCTTACTTCAGACCATTGTTCATTCGATAGATTTGCGTACTGCTTACGGTCGCCATACGGATAAAAGCGCTGCATCGCCTGTGATTCATGGACAAATGACGGTAATGACTCATAAAGATCCAGCCATTTATCATCATCAGAGCGCTGCATTGTTTTTTCAAGCTTCTTCAAGCATAAATATTGCTCATGTGACTTCGACAGCCTTGTATCTATTTTCAGATCCAAATGTTCCGCCAGCTTCGAAATATCGCCCTCTTTTTTCACAAGCTGTTCGATTAATGTTTCATCAGCACAAGCAATAATGGCGGGTTTGCCGACATATCTTGCATAGCTGATCGCGAAAAGAAGATAAACCAGCGTTTTCCCCGTTCCCACTCCAGCTTCGGCAAACATGACTTTTTTCTCTTTAAACGCCCGCTCCAGCTGAAAAGCCATAAATACTTGCTCATCCCGAAGATCAAACCCTTTTTCGGGAAGGATATCGTAAAACACGTCACCAATCCAATTGTTCAATTCTTCATAAAAATTCTTTGTTTTCGTTAAAGAAAAAGGCAAACGTGATGTTGTCACCTAGTTCCAACCCCCAACTATTCGACATTCAGACCACCAATAATATCATTTCCTACTGATGAATACAATAAAAAAACTTGGCAATGCCAAGTTTTTTTGCAGCTTACTTTCGATTGATCACATGCGACGATAAAAAAGGATGGTCTGTTGAATAAATATGTTCCACCGCTTTTTCTAAATCATTTTGCGCATGCGACATCACAGACGGAGACGAATCAGCCCCGAGCTCCTTCAGCTCATTTGCTGTTGCGTCAAGCGCCCTTTGAATAAGATTAAAATGTTCGCTGTTTAGCATGAGATCACCTCTGATGGAAATAATCATCATTGTATGCGAACTTTTCATTTTATATACATGCTTTCCGCATGTTATTACCGAAACATGCACAAACTACATTCGATATTCCGTACCCGGATTATCCGTCTTATCAACAATATTCTATCAGGGAGTGATGTTGACATGAGTTATAGAAATCGATTAGATCAGCATTCTGAACTGTTTCATCACAATTGGACGCGGCCTAAACGTTCTAAGTCTCAAGTAAACGGTCACACTGAAATGTCCCAAACCAACATTATATTGAGAAGCAACGCGAAAGCTCACCGTTGGTAACGATAGAATATGGCTGAAAGATGAAAGAAGGCGCATGCAGAGCGTCTTCTTTTTTATGCGTTTTCTGTTTTCTTGCGCTGCGGTCTTACTTTTGACCAGTATTGATAATAATCCGTTTTAATAAATCCGTTAAAGAGCTTTCGTTTCTTCGTCGCTTTTCTGCCGTAAGCTTCCTCAAAATTCTCGTTTGATGTCAGCATATACACAGACCAGGTATCAAGCGGTTCGAACGCCTGTCCCATTTCTTTGTACATCTGCTCAACGGCTTTTTTCTCGCCGAGACGCTCTCCGTATGGCGGGTTACCGACAATTACGCCAAACTCCAGATTTGTCGTAAAGTCCTTGACCTGCATCTGCTTAAATTCGATTAAATCTCCCAAGCCTGCTTCCTCTGCATTCTCTTTTGCGATTTGAACCATGCGGTGGTCTATGTCGCTTGCGAAAATCGTAAGCGGCTGGTCATAGTTGGCCTTTTCTTCGACTTCAAGCCGTGCTTTGTCCCACAGATCTTTACCGATCCATTCCCAATCCTCTGAGACAAAATCGCGGTTAAATCCAGGGGCGATGTTTTGACCGATTAACGCGGCTTCAATCGCAATCGTTCCGGAACCACAGAAAGGATCGACAAATGGACGGTCCGGGGTCCAATTGGTTAATTGCACTAAAGCGGCAGCAAGTGTTTCTTTAATCGGCGCGCCGCCCTGATCGACACGATATCCTCGTTTGTGGAGGCCTGTCCCCGACGAATCCAATGTAATAATTGCTTGATCTTTTAATAAAGAAATTTCCACCTTATACTCGGCACCTATTTCTTCAATCCAGTCATTGGCTTTGCCTGACTGGAGCTTGAGCTTTTCGACAATTGCTTTTTTGACGATCCGCTGACAGTCAGGAACGCTTGCTAGTGTTGATTTCACCGATTTCCCGATGACAGGGAATTTCCCGTTTTCAGGTATAAATGAGCGCCAGTTAATCGCTTTCGTTTTTTCAAATAGTTCATCAAATGTTTTCACTTTAAAAGAAGCAACCTGAACCTTTATGCGGTCGGCTGTTCTAAGCCAAAGGTTCGCGCGGCAAATGGCAAGCGCATCACCTTCAAAAATAACTTTTCCGTTATCAACCTTACATTCGTATCCTAAATCTCGTACTTCCTTTGCGACAACAGCTTCAATGCCCATCGGCGCCGTTGCAATTAGTGTATACTTCTTCATCGTATCACCCTGTCTTTTAAAACTTTTCTTTTCTCAAGATAAAAGCTCTCCTTATACGGGAGAGCTTGTTTTCATCATTTTAAATGTAAGTGGTCTAACGTTCTGTAAGCCATGTTTTGTTCCGTCGTACTGCAAACGGCTCATCACCTCGTACTCAGGCGGCAATCATCTATCTACAGAAAGCATTCTGTCCTTCTCTCCGTTGAATTCCGTCAAGAAGGTTCCCCTACCAAAATTTGGGTTTCTCGCTCGAGGGGTTTACCGCGTTCCACTCTCACCATTTCTAGTGAGACTTCGTCACTGTGGCACTTTCAAGGATACTCAGCCATATCCAAAGGACGTAGGCTTTTTTCCTGCCGTCAGCCTATCAAGGCTGCCCTAGCTTATGACTTCGCTAGGCACGAACACTACGGGCATCTCAGCACCGTGCGAGCATGGACTTTCCTCTACAGATTCAAGATCTGCAGCGATTACCCGAACGTTAAGAACATGAATTATTATATAACAACTGATTGCAATTTACAAGCGCCATTTTTTTCAAGGGCAATCAATCATAAAGCTTGCTGCCAAACACGTGTTTTTCTAAGTTAGACAGCCGTTTTAAAATATCAAAGTTCGTTGTGTTAGATTGCACAGGCTGTTTTTTGCTGGCTTCTTCAAGCTGCTTTTTCAGCTGCAGATTTTCCTGCTGCAGTTCTTCGATTTCTTGATGGAAGGTTTCATAATCCTTAATAATCATATCTAAAAATTTGTCAACGTCTTCTTGCTTGTAGCCTCTAACGCCTGTTTTAAATTCTTTTTCCAAAATTTCTTTCGCAGAAAGCTTTACTTTATCAGCAAGCATCTTTTTCACCTCGTATCGTGAATCATCACCTTATATTTTTTCAGAAATCTGTACGGTTGTCAAATTTCTCTTTCTTTGTTACAAGTAGCTGTCTTCCTCTACTGTCACTCTCAGATCATCCATTGTAATAAAGTAGATGGGATAGCCATCCTGTTCGCGCCTTTTTTCCGCTGTCCCAAGCATATACTTAGGGGAGCCTTCCTTTTCCGGATCATATAAAAGCAGAAGCCCGTCGGACTTATCAATGAAGAACTGATTTTTTTGTTTAAATTGAAGCGGGCTTTCATACGGACGGTGAGTCAGGCTTGCTTCATAGTCTGCCTGAGCCAGAACTGCTTCATACAGTTCCTTATTCGGTTCTTTCCAGTTCTTTTCCTGCTCGTAAAATGGCGTAATGACAGCTACCTTTAAGTCAGGGTATTCTTCCTGCAAATCATATGCAGCTTCGGCAGCCCATAGTTCAGTCCCAAGCTGACCTGAAATTAAAATCCATTCTAATCCCTCATCCAAAAAAGCAATCAGCCGGTTCTTAATGGCTTTTTTTATGTAATACAGCGCCTTGTCATCCTGTTTAAATATCCCGAGTTCAAACGGTTTATAGCCCGTTATTGCCAATACTTTCATCATTTCACCTGCTTTAAAAAATGGGGCTCCCGTTGGGCCCCATTTGATGTGCTGCATTGTTTACACCATCAAGCTGCACGTTTTCCATACTAGTAGTCGCAGCAAGGTTTTCCTGCTTGAAAATGCTGATGCGTAGCCGGATCAACATTTGAGAAAGTGTGTGGAAAGTAGTGAACGTGCTGAAAATGCTGGTGGTTTACGTTTGTTGTATGCTGTGGATGAATGTGCGGCACGATAGTCTTCGAAAACGTATGGTGTTCACAGCAATGAGTAGGATGGACAATTGGCGCCACCATATGCGGTCTGCAGTGATGCATGATAAAATCCCCTTTCCATAAACTTTATTACAATACTAAGCTATGAAAAATTAGGGGTACATGTTCTAATACAAAGACCTATTTTAAAAGTGTGCAATTAAGCTGTCTTTAAAGTTTGAAAACACAAAAGCAATCAAAAATACCACAACAAAGAACAAGTAAAAAACACCCTTATACATACCAACTCTCCCTTTAAAAATAACTAACGTCATTTTACAGGATTCGCCGCTATTCTACAACAAAATCGATGTGAATTCAGCAAAAAAAATTCATGGCGAAACAAGTCGTCTTTTGCGCTTTCCCGGGGAATATTTAAGAGGAATATTTCCTCTTCAGCCGGGCGATTCTCACATGCAGTTTTTCTGTTTCTTTTTCTGATAAGAATGCCACATCGCTAAGTAATTGTTCAGTTATATGCAATGCTTTCCCGAACGCTTTTTCCTTATGCTCAAAATATTTCGCAAGCTCTATCACAGCATCATATCTGCACTTCTGATTTTGGGAGCGGGACAGCTTTTCCCAAAGCGGCACTGCTTCTGCCAACCGGTTTTGTTTCTTGTACAGGAGCGATAAATCGAGCAGCGCTCTGTCCTGATCCTCAAACGGCTTTTCTTTAAGCGTTTCAAGCTGTTTGACCGCCTGATCCGTTTCTTTATGGGCCATAAACCATTTCGCCATTGCATAAGCTTCTCTGTGCTCTTTTGGCGAATGTGATTCTGAAAGAATTTTTTTAGACATATGAATGTACAATGAAATGAGCGATAGCACATCCATTTCATTATGATGCAGGACACCTTTTAGAAGATCCGGCTCTTGCGCCTTGATAAAATGAAAGTAAAGCATTGGCGCCAAATAGCCCGGTGTATCTTCTTGTCTGCGGATGCCGAGCTCCTCTTTTTCAACCGTGCCAAGTGATACACGGTCCATTTTGTGTTTCCACAGGCGTCTTGCCCCATGCAGAAGGTCAAAGTGGCCGAACTCCGGGAGCTTAGGAAGTCTGTCGCGGATCAATGTGTGCCTTGTTTTCACCTGCGGCCAATCGAAGGCTTTTCCGTTGTACGTAACAAGTGATGTAATGTCAACCTCGCTTAAAAAGCTTTGATACAAGGCGACTTCATTCCCCGGTTTGGGCAAAAGATGCTGTTTGACTGTCACTCGGTCTTCATATACTCTCGCATGACCAAGCAAAAAAATAGTATTTCCGGCTCCGCCTCCAAGACCGGTTGTTTCTGTATCAAAGAAAAAGAGGCTGTTTTTCTTATACCCTTTTGCTGACAACGTATGCGACAGGCTGCTTTGATTCCACAATGTGATCACTTCATCTAGCTGAGAAAAACTGTACAACCCATGGCGGTGAGAAAGCGGATATTCTACTTCCCTGGTGAGGCAATATTCATCTTCGAAGAAAAAAGGCTTCATGCCAAAAGCCTCCCACTCTTCTAAAAACGGAATTTCAGCATGGTTTTCAACGCGTTTGTTTTCTTGTTTACCCGCTTCTATTTTATGTTCCCCTTCATCAAGCATCATATGCTTTTTCATTCGCTGGAGTTTCCCTTTTAATGACATATCTGACCTCCCTCCTTACGACATTTGATCCAACAGCTGCAAAATTCTTTCCTTTGCTTTTATCCCGTCTATTTCGGTACCTATACAAGACGGACAGCCGTCATGGCAGGGACATTGTTTAATCAGCTGTTTCGCAGCTTCATTAATATCTGCAAATCGTTTGAAGACTTCCTCCGCCAAACCGATACCGCCCGGATAATGATCATATAAAAATATGGTCGGCAATCCGGTATGGGCTGCTTTGATTTGAGAAACGACATGCACATCGTTTCGGTCACACATGATATACACAGGAACAATATGCTGCAGCACATTCGAAATGCCAAGAAGCAGCTGTTCCAGCGTCTTTTCCCCGATGTCTTCGTCTGCTGTTTTGATTTCGAGCCAAGCTGCACTTGTATGCAGTTCTTCTTCCGGCAAATGAATAGGACCAGAGCCAATATTTTCGAAAGTGGTCATTTTTATTTTTTTAAAAATGGTCGGCAGGGCATTGACAGTGACGTCACCATAGTGCAGTGACGTACGGCTGTTTTCTGTCGTTTTATCAACTTCTAATACTTTTAGCTGAACTGCCAGGTTGGCATCCGTATAATATTCAACATCGACTTTCCTGACATAAGCCTTTTTATGGTCCCAATCGAGCTTCTCTACTTGGTATTGGACCCCTTCATGCAAATAAATCGCTTCATCATGCAAAAGCGTCATCGCGCTAAATCGATCCATTTCACCGATAATCCTTACATTTGCAATATCTGACTGATCAACAATGACGACATTTTCTTGTGATGCGGAGCGCAAACTGATATTTGAAGCAGGGAACGATTCACTTGCCCAATGATACCGTTCGCCATTGCGGTGAAGAACAGCCTCTTCCTGAAGGTACTCAAGAATGTCACTGACATCCATCGGTCCAAACTCTTCATCAGCTCTAAAAGGAAGCTCATAAGCCGCACACTTTAAGTGGTCTACTAAAATAATCAAATTCTCAGGATTGATTCTTGCAGATTCCGGCGAACGGTTAAAGAAGTATTCTGGATGGCGCACAATATATTGATCAATCGGCGTTGAATTGGCGACCATGATAATCAAAGACTCACCGTGTCTTCTGCCGGCTCGTCCCGCCTGCTGCCATGCACTTGCCACACTTCCAGGATACCCCGTCATCACACACACTTGCAGCTGTCCAATATCAACACCGAGCTCTAAGGCATTCGTACTGACAACTCCTAAAATCTCGCCTTCTCTTAACCCTCTTTCGATTTCTCTTCGCTCTTTCGGAAGATAGCCTCCCCGATAGCCTCTGATTGACTTTGTCCCGATCTCTTTTTTCACAAGCTCTTGAATATGGCTTAAAATAATTTCCACCCGAACTCTGCTTCTGGCAAAAACAATGGTCTGCACTTTGTTTTTCAGAAACTCTTTCGCCAGTTCATTCACTTCTGCTGTTGCACTCTTTCTGATATTCAGCGGTTTGTTCACAATTGGCGGATTATAAAACACAAAGTGCTTCCGTCCGCTCGGGGCACCGTTGTCATCGACCAGCCGCATCGGTTTGCCCGTCAGCTGCTCCCCCAATTCCTTCGGGTTGGCAATCGTAGCGGAAGTGCAAATAAAAATTGGATCACTTCCGTAAAATCGGCAGATACGCTTCAGCCGCCGGATCACATTCGCCACATGGCTCCCGAAAACACCGCGATACGTATGAAGCTCATCGATGACGATATACTTAAGGTTTTCAAACAAACTGACCCATTTCGTATGATGCGGAAGAATGGCAGAATGCAGCATATCGGGGTTTGTAATGACAATATGACCTGCTTTTCTCACTTTTTGTCTGATTGCCGGAGACGTATCCCCGTCATATGTAAAGCTTTTAATATCAATGCCCATTTCATCAATGATTTCATTTAGCTCGCTCTTTTGGTCCTGTGCCAGCGCTTTAGTCGGAAATAAATATAGCGCCCGGTTTGTTTCGTCTTGGGCGATGGACTGCAGGACTGGGAGGTTATAGCATAACGTTTTTCCTGATGCGGTTGGCGTTACGGTAACGATGCTCTCTCCTTTTTGCACACATTGAAAAGCGGAATATTGGTGGGTATATAGTTCATCAATGCCCCTATTCGAAAGGGCTGTCTTTATTCTCTCGTCTATACTTTCAGGCATCGGCCTTGTTCTTGCTTCACGAGGCTCAATTTCATGCCAATTCACAACGTTTTCATTTCCTTTTAACTCAGAAATGAGCTCAGTTAGTGATTTCTTTTTCATTCTTTACACCTCTTTGTCAAATACAGTTTACCGAATATTTGTTTGCATGGCTAGGTGCAAATTTTATACAATCAAACAAAAAAAGCAAGGCATATGCCCTGCTTATTTCGCTTTTATTGTGAGGAGCTTTGTTTCACCTTTATGCGCAGCTTTTTCGCCTGCCGGCACAATTGATCCTACAGCTTCACCATTCATTATAACGATCGGGATGACTGTACTGCTCGCTTTTTCTTTTATTAATTCCAAATCACACGTAATCAGCGGGTCACCGACCTTCACTTTGTCCCCTTCTTTAATGTGGGCAGTAAACCCTTCTCCGTTCATATTGACCGTTTCCAGCCCGACATGAATTAACAGTTCTATTCCCGAGCGAGTCCGAATGCCAACGGCGTGTTTGGTGTGGAAAATCTGAATCACTTCACCTTCAGCAGGTGAAACGATTTCACCGTTTGAGGGTTCCACCGCTATTCCTTCACCCATCATTTTCTGTGAAAAAACAGGGTCTGGCACATCCGTCAAGTCCATTACCGTACCGTCTGCCGGAGAATAAATAACCTCTTCTGTCACTTTTTCCTGAGTTTTGCCCATTCCGAATAATTTTTTCAGCAATGTGTTTTCTCCCTTCTCATTCACTTCAACCGCTATCCCTTCATTCATCACTATTTAACCACACTTTCAATTTTGCTTCAATTTATAACAACATCTGGCACAGGCGCATAATCTGGTTAAAAAAGGCGGTGGCAGATTTGGAATTCTTTGATGACAAAAAGAACGAACTGCAAAAGAAAGAAGAAATCATTACACAGGCAATAGACCATCTTTTTCAATCCTCAGCGTTCGGCAACCTTTTAAACGGATTTCAGAACCTGATCAACTCGAGTTTAAAAGATGTGCAGACGACCATACAGCTCAGAGAAAGAGATACAGGGCTGTATGTCGATATCACAATTCCGTCGACGTTTCGAGACGGCGACATCGTCGTTGATATTAAATCTAGGTATCTTCATGTCACACTTCAAGAAAAACAGCAACAGCAATATGAGGCCACTTTGACAACCATGACGAGAACGGTGCAGCTGCCTTATGAAGTTCGCCAGGAAGATATGGAAACATCTTGGAACGAGCAGACAATGACGCTTTTCTTTCCAAAAAATAAGCATGAATGAGCGATTCATTCATGCTTCTATCATTTGAAAAAGCTAGTAAATCCCTTTATTAAAGATCCGACCTGATTCATTGCACTCATCACTTGACCTGTCGTATCCATCATTTTATTAAAATCAAACTGCCCGTTGGCTTTTTTGAACTGCGACATAATACTTTGAAATTGTGAGGGCTGCTGCTGATTTGGCCTTGGGATTGGATAAGGGTTGGAAAATACAGGCGGCTGCATTGGCATAGAATGGATCGGAGCATACGGCTGATTATAATCCTGCTGCCCATAATGCTGCTGCGGCAAGTATTGCCCAGGTGCAGCCTGCTGATAATATCCCTGCATTTGTTGAGGATAATAATAGCCCATTTGCCGAGGATAGCTTTGAGAACTCCAGTTCATTGCGATTCCCCCCAAACTCAACATGTTTCTCTTCTATATATGTATGAATGAAGTCTATTGTTTGTGTCACAGGTCCTGATCCGTGTTTGTCAAATTGTGTCGAAAGTTTAAATTTTTTAAAAACAGAAAAAAGTCGAATCATTATGGTACCATTTCTTCAATACAGATGAGAGGGGATGCACCATAATGAACGTATCATACTTAAGCAAACGTTTTGCAGAAATGAAGAAATATGAAACAGACTGTATGAATAAACTGATGGACTTTGCCAAGTTCCTCTATATTCAAGGACATCTCAGCACAACTGAGTTTCGTAACAGTATGAAGGTTCTCGAAGCAAATGGAGCAGAAAGCCCGGCATATGAGCTGAATTAACGTCCGGCCCCCTATAACAAACGAAAAGAAGACAGCCTTTACCGGCTGTCTTCTCTTGCAATTTCATCCTTTACTGCGTGCAATGTGTAAAGGACTGACTCAGTGATATCCTTGAATCGTTTTTTATGAATATGATGAACATATGATTGAAGGACCAATTCCTGAAAATTATCCTTTGCGGTCTCGATCTGCTCTCTATGCACATATTTCGGGCGGCGGGCTTTTATCAGTTCAAGCGCCCCTTGCGCCCAGCGAGCTGCCAGAACATCATTCTCTTCAACTGCAGGCTTTATCGTCTCAAAAAAATCATAAGAAAGATCACTGTCTTTTCCTTCCTGATATCGATCAGCGCCTTTTTCAGCAGCTTCAATCATTTGCTCGGTCATTTCCAGCAATATTTGTGATTGCAACACCCTTCACCTCAATGCATATCGTACCAAATTTCGCTCGCAAATTCAGCCGATGCGGTATACCTTTTTAAATGCATACCTGTGTTCAGGCGAGTGATACAGCTCATTTATACAAATATGAAGGTCCATGATTTCTTCTTCCAGCACACTCAGGCGCTCGTTTTCCGTTTCCCGCATCTCAGCCTCAAATGCGTTTAAAGAATAATTCAGGCTCTGCTCAGCTCGGGTTAATTCGTCTTCTATATCAGAAAGCAAACGGAGAATATCTGTCTTGCTTACGTAACCGGACATTCGTGTACCTCCCTTTCCTCGTCTCTCCTGGTTAACATTCTTTGCTCTTCAGGCTCTTTCCTTCCTCATGACAAAACTAGAAGCAAATCGCCAAACAAACACGTATTCCACGAAAAGCTGAAGTTTTCGACAAAAACACCCGCAAAAATTGTATGATCCTCTCCCTTAATGCAAACGATACTTGTGAGGAGGTGCCGTATGAAAACAAGACCGAAAAAAGCCGGCCAGCAAAAAAAGACTGAATCAAAAGCAATCGATTCTTTAGATAAAAAACTAGGCGGCCCGAACCGCCCTTCTACGTAAGAAGCAAGGATATCCCTTGCTTCTTTATTTTTTCAGCCAATGCTGAACCGCAAAAAGCGCATGAAGCTGGCGTTTTTTATGTAAATACCATTCTGTCAATTCAATCTGCTTCGGTAATTCCTCCCGCCTAAAGAACGTTTTCTTTATCTTTCCATGAAACCAATCTGTTTTCTTTCCGTCTAATGAGTGGATTAACTCAGGGTAGCATGTCCTTAGCATAGGAGATGTTCTTTTTGTAATCCCGATCATTTTTTCCATATCAAAACGGGAGCCTGTATGCGGCACTGTGTGCAGAAAGTGATAAAAAGAGGAGAACAATTCCGGACTGAACAGCAATTGAGACAGCTGCTTTCCCAGTCTTATCCTTTCCTCTGTCTTTGAGAAACGTTTCACTGAAATGCCGTAAAGAAACCCGTCTGCAGCTGGAAAAATAACGGTGTTGAAATGAAACCAGTCACTTAAATAAAAAGGAATCGTGTCAAAAACGTTCTTTTTAAACGAAGGATTTTGTATAATAGGTGTTTGGATAGTGTTTTGTTCATTTATAATGAGGGCATACATCAGCCGCTCCGTGTTTCGCTCATGCCAAAAACGGGCCCATTCTTCCGTCATAAATTGTGAGACGCCAAACACATGCAGATGATGAAACAGCGGTTTCCCAATTTTTTTTGACCAGTGATACAAAAGAAGCTGCGGATAGGCATCGGAAAAAATGAGCCAGTTCGCTCTTTCATAGGCTAAAAAGAACCACCTTTGCTGTCTCTCACGGAGTCCAAGCTGAAACAGACTGCCTTTTAAGTCAGTCATTGACCAGCCGGCATTGCGAGAAACGAAAGATGCCAAGAGCGACCATTTGATTTCCGGATGACGGTCATAAAATGCTTTATACGCGTTCGTTCTTGAAATGTTATCTGCGTTTTTTGCTTTTGTCTGCCGCTCAATCCGGCTCAAAAGCTTTCTGATGGTCTGTTGCTCTTGCACGTTCATTCACTTCCGTCATGAATAGTTTAATAAGGAGGATGAGAAAGTGATTCGGTATCCTAACGGAAAAACGTTTCAGCCGAAACATTCGGTTTCATCCCAAAACAGTCAGAAAAGGGCCCCGTCTTACAGTAATCGCGGAATGACCCTCGAAGATGACTTAAACGAAACGAATAAGTATTATCTGACAAACCAAATTGCCGTCATACACAAAAAGCCGACACCTGTTCAAATTGTAAATGTCCATTATCCAAAAAGAAGCGCCGCAGTGATTAAAGAAGCTTACTTTAAACAATCATCGACAACAGATTATAACGGGATTTACAAAGGGCGGTATATTGATTTTGAGGCGAAAGAAACGAAAAACAAGACCTCTTTCCCCCTGCAGAATTTCCATGACCATCAAATCGAGCATATGAAGCAGGTAAAGGCTCAAGACGGTATTTGTTTTGTTATTATATCCGCTTTCGACCAGGTTTATTTCTTGGAAGCCGATAAGCTGTTTTATTTCTGGGACAGAAAAGAAAAAAACGGCAGAAAATCAATTCGAAAAGATGAGTTAGAGGAAGCTGCGTATCCGATTTCTCTTGGATACGCACCTAGAATTGATTATATTAGTATTATTGAACAGCTTTATTTTTCGCCTTCATCTAGTGCGAAAGGTTGATTAACGAAAGGTTGAGATGTTTATGTCAGATCAATTTAACAGCCGTGAAGCTCGACGAAAAGCGAACAGCAAATCGAGTCCTTCACCGAAAAAAGGCAAGAAACGAAAAAAAGGCGGATTGTTTAAAAAGACTCTTTTCACTTTACTCATTCTGTTTGTTTTAGGCGTAGTCGGCGGTGCCGTTACATTTGCCGTCATGGTTTCAGATGCGCCTTCACTAGACGAAAGCAAATTGAAGACGCCTTATTCATCAACAATATACGATAAAAATGGAAAAGAAATCGCTGAAGTCGGTGCCGAAAAACGGACCTACGTCTCGATAGATGAAATTCCCGATGTTGTAAAAGAAGCCTTTATCGCGACAGAGGACGCGCGTTTTTATGAGCACCACGGGATTGATCCTGTCCGTATCGGAGGCGCCTTAGTTGCCAACTTTAAAGACGGCTTCGGAGCTGAAGGCGGAAGTACGATCACCCAGCAGGTCGTCAAGAACTCCCTTCTTTCACATCAGAAGACACTGAAACGGAAGGTGCAGGAAGTATGGCTTTCAATTCAGCTGGAGCGCAATTACTCTAAAGATGAAATTTTAGAAATGTATTTAAACCGGATTTATTTTTCTCCTAGAGCATACGGAATCGGAAAAGCGGCGGAAGAATTTTTCGGCGTCACAGATTTAAGCAAATTGACTGTAGAACAAGCTGCGACACTTGCGGGTATGCCGCAAAGCCCGACAGCGTACAATCCCGTTAAAAACCCGGATAAAGCGGAAAAAAGACGGAACATCGTACTCAGTCTGATGAAAAAGCAAGGATTTATTTCTGATTCTCAATATAACAAAGCGAAAAATGTGGCGATGAAAGACGAAGGCGTTGTGTCACAGAAGGAATATGAAAAAGCAAGTTCAAACAAATACAGCGCGTTTGTTGAAGAAGTCATGAAAGAAATTGATGAAAAATCTGATGTCGATCCATCTGCTGACGGATTAAAGATTTATACGACATTAGATACAAAAGCACAAGACAAACTAGATGAATTAATGGACGGAGACACTGCCGGATTTACTGAAGGCATGCAGGGCGGCGTGACGCTTCTCGATACAAAAACCGGAGAAGTCCGTGCGATTGGTGCCGGAAGAGATTCTACGGTTGGCGGCTTCAACTATGCTACTCAAGGAAAAACTCAGCCTGGTTCTACTATTAAACCAATTTTAGACTATGGGCCAGTTATTGAAAACAAAAAATGGTCTACTTACGAGCAAATAGACGACTCGGCTTACACGTATTCAGATGGAACACCTATCCGTGACTTTGACCGCTCGTATAAAGGACTCATGTCTATGCGTGAAGCACTTGCCCAATCTCGTAACATTCCGGCTTTAAAAGCATTCCAAGCAGTTGGAAAAGATGCGGCAGTTGATTTTGCTAATGGATTGGGGCTCGGATTAAATAAAGAAAAAGTGTATGAATCGTATTCTATCGGAGGATTCGGCGACGACAACCCAGGTGTCTCTTCGCTGACTATGGCAGGAGCATACAGTGCATTCGGAAATAACGGAACTTATAATGAACCGCATTTTGTGAAGTCAATTGAATTCAACGATGGAACAAAGCTTGATTTAACACCTAAGTCAAAGTCAGCGATGAGTGACTATACAGCCTTTATGATTACAGATATGCTGAAAACAGCTGTTAAGACCGGTACTGGACAGCTTGCTCAAGTACCGGGAGTGGAAGTCGCAGGTAAAACAGGTACAACAAACTTTGATGAAGCGACTATACAAAAATACAATATCGCATCAGGCGGTGTACCAGATTCATGGTTTGTAGGATATACACCTCAATATACCGCTGCTGTATGGACAGGTGTAGATTCTCAAAATAAGATAGGAAAAAAATCTTTAAATCATACAGAACAGCAAGTTGCAAAACGTCTATTCGCCCAACTCATCGCCGATGTCGATGACGGAAGCGGATCATTCGAGAAGCCTGACAGCGTAGTGGAAGCCACTGTAGAAAAAGGCTCTAACCCTGCAAAACTGGCAGGACCTAATACGCCAAGCGATAAAAAGCTCACAGAGTACTTTGTAAAAGGCACAGCTCCTTCTACTGTTTCTAAAACATATGAGAAAGAAGAAAAAGAAGAAACAGAAAAACTGTCTGGTTTAAGTGTGAAATATGATAAAGACAATCAATCATTGACATTAAGCTGGAATTACGACGGAGATGCGACCTTTGCTGTTAAGCAATCTGTTGATGGCGGCAGCTACTCAGAAATTCAAAACAGCTCTGCAAAAGAGGCAGTCATTTCAGGCGTGCAGCCAGGATCTGTATACAAATTCGAAGTGACAGCCGTCAGTGATGATGGCAAAAGTACAGCTTCCACATCCTATGAAGTGCCGAAAGCTGAAGACGACGAAGATAAAGAAGATCAGCAACAAACGGATGATGAAAATCAAGATGATGAGAAGACTCAGGATGACACACAAACTGACGATTCTCAAACAGATGACAGCCAGACGGATCAAGATCAGACAGATGATTCAACAAACGATCAAGACAAAAAACAAGACAACACGAACACCAATCCGTCCGACAACAGTAACCAAGACCAATCTAACGATAACAGCAACAACAATAGCAACAATCAGGATACGTCGGATGATAATTCGAACCCAGATACAAATGATTCATCAGGGTCTGATCCAAATAAAAACAAAACAGACACTACCGACAAAACACAAACGAACTCATCATCAACAACTGAAAAAACAAATTAAACAAAAAGCCATCACCTTTAGGGTGATGGCTTTTTTCTTTTAGAAAAAACCTCCCCTTTTAAGGGGAGGTTTTTATCGATTCATCGCATGATATTTATAAAAATGCTTCTTCATTTCAGTAAACAGCTCATCAAGCTGAATAAAGCAATGGTATTGAGTCGGCTTTAGGAGAATAAACTCCACCCGTTCAGCCCAATTGATCGGCTTTACGGGAAATGATTTCTTCGTCAGTTCTAACCAATCGAGCGACTTCACCCGCTCGCCTGCTGTCCAGTGAAACGAAGCCAGCAAACACACAATGCCCTTTAGCATTTCGTTTTGGTCACATCTCGATTTTCGTGTTTGAAAGACTGGGAGAAGTGATGCTTTGATGTCATCCCACACTTCAAATAAATGCGGAACGTACTTGCCGCTGTCCTCCCATGGCAAAACGCCTTTAAATTCCGTGCAGAAATCAATATACACGGGGTTGATTCGCAAGGCTTCTTTCATATCCGAGGAGCTCATCTGGCCAAGACTGCGCAAGTATTGCTCATAGGAAGCCAACACTTCTTTTGCTTGCGTCATCGTTTCACCAGTCCTTTTTTATCTCTCTTCTTCCCCTCTCTGCACAGAGAAAGCAGCGGACATTCCGCACAGCGCGGAGACTGCGCCTTACAATGATATCTGCCGAAGAAAATAAGCCGGTGATGCGTAACGGACCAGTCTTCTTTTGGCACCTTGCGCATCAGCGTCTTTTCAACTTCCAGCACCGAGTCCTTCCACCGGCAGATTCCCAAACGCTTGCTGACTCTCTCCACATGGGTATCCACGGCGATGGCCGGCACGCCAAAGGCAACGGATACCACGACGTTGGCGGTCTTTCTTCCGACACCTGGCAGTTTGACAAGCTCATCACGGTCTCTCGGCACTTCTCCGCCGTAATCTTCAATAATCATTTTGCTCAGTTTTTGAATATTTTTCGCTTTATTACGGTACAAACCGATTGATTTAATATCCTGCTGAAGCTCTTCCAGTGAAACAGCCAAATAGTCTTCCGGCCGTTTATATTTTTGAAATAATGTTTTGGTCACTCTGTTTACAAGTGCATCTGTACATTGCGCAGATAAAGCGACTGCCACCACTAATTCAAAAGGATTGGAATGAACCAGTTCACACTCCGCGTGGGGAAACATGTCGCCTATTTTGTCTAAACAGAATTCAATTTGTTTTAGATTTAACACGATTGTCACCTTTTCACTTTATTGTTCAAGCCAATTGTAAAAAGGAACCTGCCTTTTATACTCTTTTTGCGGTTCATTCTGCTTTGCTTGTACCCGCCGGAATTTTTGGCTGTGGATTTTTGCCTGCTCCACAGTTTTCAGCCCGTTTTTCTTCCACTCAAACAAAATCCGGTCAATGTAGCGGAAACTGAGTTTTCCTGATAGTACAGCCTCTTTTAACGCGTGTTTAATCAGCTGTGCGTCATGCTGGTCCTGGTCCTGCCAGATAGCCAGTGTTTCACACTCTAAAGGTGATAGTGGTCTGGCGAACTCTTCCTCAAAAATGGTATAAAGGCTTTTTTGTTCCCCTTCTGCTTTTCTTTCCTGTGTTTGATTCTGTGCAAGCTGTATAAACTCGTACAGCTTCCCCCATAAAGGCTGAAGCGAATACTTCTCAAATTTGATGCCGTTTTGGTCTTCGCATTCTTCAATGAACAGAAAACCTTTTTGAATAAACATCCGTAATCTGTTTGTGCATTCCTCAACAGAAATTGACATACCTTCCTGCAGCTGATTCGGTGTAGGAAAATAAGATCCTTTTTCTAAATGCATTTTAATTTTTAGCAGCAGAATAAGTTCTGTTTCATTAAGCCCGAGCTGTTTATAATGCGTGAGCAGAAGATTGGGAATTGTTGACGTCCCCTGTTCCTGCATATCAATAAATTGATGTTTTTTCATCGTTACACCTCTTACTGTAAAGGATCGCGATATCCCCTTTACTGTAAAAAGTCTCCCTTGCAGGAGACTCTTTTTTTGTTTCATTTGAATGTATTACGGATACAGACGGTTTAATAGTCTTGGGAACGGAATGGTTTCACGAACGTGAGGCGCTCCGCTGATCCAAGCTACTGTCCGCTCTAATCCAAGGCCGAAGCCGGAATGAGGAACTGATCCATATTTTCTAAGTTCAGCATACCATTTATACGCGTCAGAATCCAGTCCATGTTCTTTAAGACGCGCTTCCAAAAGTTCCATATCGTGAATCCGTTCAGATCCGCCGATAATTTCACCATAGCCTTCCGGCGCAATCAGGTCAGCACAAAGCACGACATCCTCGCGGTCAGAAGCCGGCTGCATATAAAACGGTTTTAAGGAAGTCGGGTAGCGAGTGATGAAAACCGGTTTGTCATAGTGTTCGGCAATCGCTGTTTCATGAGGCGCTCCGAAGTCGTCTCCCCACTCGATATCGTCAAAGCCTTTTTCTTTCAGAAAATCAATCGCTTCATCATACGTAATTCTTGGGAACGGAGCTTTAATTTGCTCAAGTTTTGATGTGTCTCTTCCTAATGTGTTTAATTCAATTTTGCAATTCTTAAGAACAGATTGCACAATGAAAGAAACGTAATTTTCCTGTACTTGAAGGTTTTCTTCAAATTCTACAAACGCCATTTCCGGTTCGATCATCCAGAATTCGATCAAGTGGCGCTTTGTTTTAGACTTTTCCGCTCTGAAAGTCGGCCCGAAGGAGAATACTTTTCCTAAAGCCATTGCCGCTGCTTCCATGTAGAGCTGACCGCTTTGAGACAGGTAAGCATCTTCATCAAAATATTTTGTCGCAAAGAGCTCTGTTGTTCCTTCAGGTGCGCTTCCAGTCAGAATCGGCGGATCCACTTTTACGAAGCCTTCGTTATTAAAGAATTCGTAAGTCGCGCGAATGATTTCATTACGGATTTTCATGATCGCATGCTGGCGTTTTGAACGCAGCCATAAATGTCTGTGATCCATCAAAAATTCCGTACCGTGTTCTTTTGGCGTAATTGGATAATCAGTAGCTTCGTGAATGACTTCAATACCTGTCACAGCTAGTTCATAACCAAGCGGAGAACGCTCGTCCTCTTTGACAATCCCTTTTATATAGAGTGACGTTTCCTGCGTCACTGATTTAGCTGTTTGGAAAATGCTTTCTTCCACTTCCGCTTTTACTACGACACCTTGAATAAAGCCAGTACCGTCCCGCAGCTGTAAAAATGCGATTTTCCCGCTTGAACGCTTATTAGCGACCCAAGCTCCGATCGTTACTTCCTCACCTACGTGCTTGTACACCTGGTTGATTGTTGTTTTCAACATATTTCCCTCCAAAACAAGAAAGACATTCGGAAGCTCATTGCCCCGAACTCTATTATCATCACTTTATTATACCCGCTCTTAACTAACCGGGTCAATGCAGATAAAAAGCGGCTTTTCTGTCAGCCGCTTTTTGATCTGTTAGCTATGTTTTTCTACAAATCGTTTGATTCTTTCAACTGCTTTTTCAAGAAGTTCTAACGATGTTGCGTAAGAAAGACGGACATTATCAGGAGAGCCGAATCCGGATCCAGGAACAATCGCAACTTTTTCCTCCTCAAGAAGCGCTTTAACAAACTCATCTACATCTTTGAAACCGCAAGATTGAGCTGCTTCTTTTGCATTCGGGAACAAGTAAAAAGCGCCTTCCGGCTTCACACAGCTGAACCCAGGGATTTCTATGATCTTTGTATAGATTGTGTTTAATCTATGTTCAAATGCTTCTCTCATTTCTTCCAGCGGCTCAGAAGGCCCGTTATAGGCAGCAATTGCTCCGTACTGGGCGATTGATGTCGGGTTTGACGTGCTATGGCTTGCTAGGTTAGTCATTGCTTTAATAATGTCTTCAGACCCAGCCGCATAACCGATTCTCCAGCCCGTCATACTGTGTGACTTCGACACGCCGTTAATAATAACCGTTTGCTCTTTCAGTCTGTCAGACAGCTGTGCTATGGAAACGTGTTTCTTTCCGCCGTATGTAAGTTTTTCATAAATTTCGTCAGACACAATCAGGATGTCATGTTCAAGGCACACTTCACCAAGCGCAGACAGCTCTTCTTCCGTATACATGACACCAGTCGGGTTGCTTGGAGAGTTAATGACGATCGCTTTTGTTTTTTCTGTAATCGCATTTTTCAGCTGTTCAGGAGAAATTTTGAAATGATTTTCCTCAAGCCCTTCTACATAAACAGGATTTCCGCCAGCGAGTTTCACCTGCTCCGGATAGCTTACCCAGTAAGGCGTTGGAATAATGACTTCATCTCCTTCATCCAAAATCACTTGGAAAAGGGTGTACAGAGCATGTTTGGCACCAGTGCAGACAATAATTTGAGACGGTTTGTATTCAATATTCTGGTCACGTTTAAATTTCTCTGCAATGCTGTTTTTTAGTTCAGCCAGACCACCTGATGGCGTGTACTTCGTATGACCTTCGTTCATTGAACGCACAGCCGCATCAATAATGTGCTGCGGTGTATTGAAGTCTGGTTCGCCGGCCCCTAGGCCGATGACATCATGGCCTGCCGCTTTCAGTTCTTTCGCTTTTGCTGTGATTGCCAGTGTGGTAGATGGTGTTAATGCGGATACTCTTTTTGCCAGTTTCAACTTGAACTCCCCCTAATTCGTCTTAAGGCGTGATATTTTTGAGAATCTTTCCAGTTGTAAAGTCCACATAACTTAAACTGTATTGACCTTCTTTGTCTAAGTACGTTACTTCCCAAAGCAGGACATTTCCTTCTCTTGCCAGGTGAACCTCTTTTTGCTTTGAAACCAGCCCTTCATCCTGTATGATTTTCGCCGCTTTGTCTTCCGAGATTCCCTCTTTTGCTTCTTTTGAGAGAATTTTTGCTTTTTTATCAGCAGGAACCCAGACATATAATTTGCTGCCTTTTTTGTCCGTTCCCTTTACGACATAATATTTTTCTTTTCCGACAAATGTTTCGACTTGATCAACGCTGGTGAGATCGGTTTCTTTTTTAGCTTCAGCAGCTGCTGCTTCGTGCCCCTCTTCCTTTTGTGCCATGGCCGATTTATAAATGCTTGCCGAGACAAGAAGTACTGCTAAAAAAATAATACCAAAAATGACGGTAAATATTAATGCTTTTTTTCTCATCTTCTCACCTACGTACGATAAATGGTAAAAACGGCTTGGTTTTTGTTTTCTTCATCCAGCGCAAGGCCGAACATCAGATTGTCTCTTTTCAGTGTCCGATTCAGTGTGTCTACAATTTTATACAGGTCATCAGAATGCTCTACATTAATTGTTGAAAGAATTTCGATTTTGCTTTCCATTATTTCATCCTCCAGTTTGAACAAATATTGTTAGTCATACTCCATTTCAGGACACGCCATACTAGTATCACAGAGCGGCAAAACCGCTTTTAAATAAAACACCATCCTACTCCCACACCGGAAAGCCGCTTTATGCGGCTTTTATTCATTTTTCCCTGCAACATAAGCCTCAAGCTCGCTGTCTGTCATTTCAGATACGGAGGTTGTCGGCAGGGCATCAAGAAACAGCCGGCCGTAACCAGCCGTTTTAATCCGTCTGTCCAATATGACAATCGTCCCTTTGTCCCCCGCTGTCCGCAGCAAACGGCCGATTCCTTGCCTAAAGGTCAACACAGCTTCCGGAAGTGATACTGTTTGAAACGGATTCAGCCCTTTTTTGCGGGCAAGCTCACATTTCGCAGCATGAAGCGGATGATCAGGGGACCGGAATGGAAGCCTCACGATCATTACTGTTGTCAGCTCATCACCAGGGAAATCAACGCCTTCCCAAAAGTGATTTGTGCCAAGCAGGATCGCCTGACTGGATGTTTTAAAAGTTTTCATCAGCTTGCCGGGACTTCCGCCTGTAATTCCTTGTGCCAAGAGCTGAATTCCGGAAGCACTTATCGCTTGCTTAAGCACCTGATGAACCTTTTTCAGCATATCATGGGATGTAAACAGCACAAGGATTTTGGGCTGTTTTTCCTTTGCCATTAATTCGATATAACGGGCCGTATCCTGTATAAATTCAGTTTGCCCCGTATCTTGAATTGATTTCATTTCTTTTGGAATCATCACACGCATACGCTCATCGTAAGAAAAAGGCGACTCAATTCTCATGGTCCGCGGGAAAAAGTCACCCAGTCCCAGTCGTTCAATCATAAATTGAAAAGAACCTTCGACAGTAAGAGTTGCAGATGTTAGCACCACACTATTTTTGCGCGCGAAAAACTGATCAGCCAGAAGTTCACCAGGTTCAAGCGGCTGTGCGTAAATGGCCACCGCATTTTTTGCTCCCTTTGCGTCTATTTCAATCCAAACCGCTTCATTGTCATCAGACTCAAAGAACAGCTTCTGCAACGTTTGACAGTAACGCTGCAAACCTTTCATGCTTCTTTGATATTCATCGGCTAAAAAGACGGTTTTGTTCTTCATACTAGTGAGGTGTTTTTCCATCAGGGCAGACTGTGCCTCAAAAAGCTGCTGCAAATGTGTCAGCATGGAACAAAGCCTCTCCGCTCCATCCGTTAAAATCGGCCAGCTTTTATCTTGGCTTTCTTTGTTCACCTTAAAGACTAGACGGTTTAAGTCTTCTTTAGGTTTTCTTCGTTTGACAAAAGAATGCACCGAGCTGAAGAAAGCATCACTTTCTGCTTGAATGTGCTGAATCCACTCTTCCAATTCGAAAAATGAATCAACCGGCAGGCTGTTTCGCTGAAATAGCTGTCTCATCTTTTTTAGAAGTCCCTGCTCCTTCAGAGTGCCGATTCTGCTCAATTTAGAATGCAATTCTATGTACGTGGCTCTTTTCCCTAAATGTTCGCTTGCAGCCCGTTCAAAATGATGTGCTTCATCGATAATAAATGTACCGCTTTCCGGTAGCCTTTTTTTCTGGCTGCCTTCATCGGTCAGCAAAAGAGAGTGGTTGGTGATCACCAAATCGGAACGCATGGCAATCTGTTTGGCCCGCTCATAAAAGCCGGTTACACTCTCATTGCGACTTCTTTTGTAGGAGTCATCGTCATAAGCCAATCTGTCCCACAGCAATTTTCCGCCTGAAGGCAAATTTAGTTCCGCTACATCTCCTGTGTTTGTCTCTGTCAGCCAAACGAGGAGCTGTGCCTTTGTCAATACGGCATCATAATTATCATCGTCTTCATGAAGGACCTGCTCGAATTTATACAGGCATAAATAATGCGATTGCCCTTTTAAAATTGCCGCTGTTACCGGAAATGGAAACAGGTCTTGGACAATCGGCAAATCCTTGGTCAAAATCTGCTGCTGCAAAAGAGTTGAATACGTGCTGATAATAACCGGCTTTTTTGATTTTTTGGCAAAAAGCGCAGCCGGAATAAGGTAGCCAATCGTTTTTCCAATTCCCGGAGGAGCTTCAATCAGCGCATGCTCACGATTAGCAAACGCTTCAGCCACCTCTTTCATCATCATCATTTGGCCGTCTCTTTTTTCATACCCAGGCATTAACTCAGACAGCGCTTTTTCATTTCCCGCTTCCCAATTTTCGATCTCAAATGAGAAGTTCCCGTCTTCATTGACACGTCCATCGATAGATTCAGGTTCTCTGACAGAAAAGGAAGAAAAGCGCGCATAGCCCGTTATTTCGGTATGTCTGTTTTCATAAATGAACATATCCAACAAATGCGTCAGATCACTGATAAAATGCTGCGAAAGCCTTCTTAACTGTTTTAATGTCGGATAAGGAAGCTGCCGCAGCTTTTCAAGGATTTCCAAAAAAATAAGCCCTGTGACTTCAGCGTCGCTGTCAGCCCGATGCGGCTGATCGTGCCGCAGCTGAAGCTCCTCGCTTAATTCGGTCAGCTTATATCCCTCAAACCCTGGAAAAACAATCCGGGAGAGCTCGACAGTATCCAGCACTTCACAATCCGGAAGCTGAAAGCCCGCCTTATGTAACTCATACTTGACAAATCCAAGGTCGAAATGGATATTGTGGGCGACAAAATAAGCGCCATCAAGCAAATGGAACACTTCTTCAGCCACAGCTTCAAACGGCTGTTCATGCTCTACCATTTGATTGGAGATTCCAGTAAGCTGCTCAATAAAAGCAGGAATGGATTTATTTGGATTAATGTATTTTGAAAACCGCTCAGTAATTTGTCCATTTTCGATTACAACCGCTGCGATTTGTATGATTTTATCGCCTTTCTTCGGCGAATTCCCTGTTGTTTCTACATCTATAACAACGAACCGTTGCTTATTCATTAAAATGGACACCTCAATTCTTGCATACGACAAAAGTGTAACACGTTTTGTGCGGAAATGGAGCGGCAAAACCGTTTTACTCTCAAAATCTTAAAAGAAAACCCCCGATAAAGGGGGCTTTTCTTCTACAAAATTGTGTGGGCTGGTTCATTCCCCAGCATTTGTTCAATTTTGTTTTGATCATTCAGAACAGCCACTTTCGGCTGGTGGCTTGCCGCTTCTTGATCAGACATCATTTTGTAGGAAATAATAATGACCTTATCGCCTTCCTGCACAAGACGTGCGGCTGCACCGTTTAAGCAGATGACGCCGCTTCCGCGTTTACCAGGGATAATATACGTTTCCAGACGTGCTCCATTATTATTATTTACAATTTGCACTTTTTCATTAGGAAGCATTCCCACTGCATCAATGAGGTCTTCATCAATTGTAATGCTTCCCACATAGTTTAGGTTTGCTTCCGTAACGGTTGCCCTGTGAAGCTTTCCGCTCATCATCGTGCGATACATATTATATTCTCTCCATTTCTCGAATATCAATAATGATATTATCTATTAAACGCGCTTTTGAAAAAGCAACTGCAACAGCCAGAATCATCTTTCCTTCTATGTTGTTCACAGGCTCGAGTTCCGGATAGGAATAAAGCTCTACATAGTCAATGGTGCCGCTTGTCGTTTCAATGATTTCTTTCGCAGCTTTTATCACCGCTTCAGGATTTCTTTCACCTGCTCTGATCAGCTCCGCACTTGTTTGAAGTGCCTGATAGAGCTTAGGCGCTTCTTTTCTTTCCTCAGCTGTTAAGTATACATTGCGGGAGCTTTTGGCTAAGCCGTCTTCCTCTCTGACCGTATCGACAGCAACCAATTCAATATTCATGAAGAAATCGCTGATTAAGCCATCAACAACAGCCACCTGCTGTGCATCCTTTAAACCGAAATAGGCGCGGGTCGGCTGCACAAGGTTGAACAGCTTCGTAAGTACGATTGCAACCCCGTCAAAATGGCCTTCTCTTGAGCGACCGCATAAAACGTCTGTGCGTCTTTCAACTTGAATTGTGACATTCTTTTCACCAGGATACATGTCATGAGTATCAGGCGTAAAAAGAATATCGACTCCGGCGTTTTCTGCAAGGGCCACATCCCGCTCAATATTGCGCGGATATGCTTCAAAATCTTCATTAGGACCGAATTGCGCAGGATTCACAAAGATACTCATAACGACGGCGTCATTTTCTTGTCTTGCTTTGTCTGCCAAGGTTAAATGCCCCTCATGCAAAAACCCCATCGTCGGAACAAATCCGACTGACTTCCCCTCTGATTGATATTGTCTTATGGCTTCTTTCAGCTGTGAAATATCTGTAATCTGTCTCATCTTATTTTCCTCCATACAAGCCGTCAAGCACTGTCTGGTTCATTTGAAAGGAATGCTTTTGTTCAGGGAAAGCACGATGTCTTACATCATGGACATATCCGCTGATTGCTGTTTCGATTGTTTCGTCAATTCGCGTATATTGTTTTACAAATTTAGGTGTTCTCTCAACACCGTGGCCGATAATATCATGATAAACGAGAACTTGTCCGTCCGCTTTCACACCAGCCCCGATTCCGATGACCGGTATGCTTAGCATTTCGGCAATTTTGGCTGTGAGTTCTGCAGGAACACATTCCAGCACAAGCATCATAGCCCCTGCTTCTTCGCATTTTATACTGTCTTCTATTAATTTTTTAGCGCTTTGTTCGTCTTTGCCCTGTACTTTATATCCGCCCAATACACCGACTGACTGCGGTGTCAGGCCTAAGTGACTGACTACCGGAATGCCTCCGAGCGTCAATGCGCGAATGGATTCAAACACGCCTTCTCCGCCCTCAAGCTTCAGCGCGTCAGCTCCGCTTTCCTGAACGATCGCCGCCGCATTTTTCAGCGTATCTTCCTTAGACAGGTGATAAGACATAAACGGCATATCCGTTACGATAAATGTATTCGGCGCGCCCCTTTTAACCGCTTTTGTATGATGGATCATGTCCGCAACTGTCACACCGACAGTTGAATCAAGGCCGAGGACGACCATTCCGAGTGAATCACCGACTAAAATCATGTCGACTCCCGCTTGTTCAGCCAGCTTAGCCGCTGGATAATCATAAGCGGTCATCATCACAATCGGTTCTTCAGACTCCTTCATTTTTAGAAAATCCAATTTTGTTTTCATCATGTTTTCTCCTCCTCATGTTTAGAGGAGATGAGCTGCCGTTTTCTTCTACAAGCCAAAAAACCTTCCGTTACAACGAGAAGGATTCTTCACTTTCTAAAGTTCGGCGAGTTTCATCCCTCTGTCCCAGTCCTTTTTTGGATCAAGGCAGACTGCTGCAATGTCTATCTATTTTTATAATAGGTGCAGTTCGCAGGCGATACTGCCCAATGGAAGTATACCAAAATCAACGGGCTTGTACCAACACATTAACCCAATTCAATATCGGCAGAATAGATTTTTTTAATGCCTTCGTTCGTTTCTAGCAAAAGAACGCCTTCATCATCTATACCTAGCGCCTTCCCGTAAAATGTTCCGTTTAACGTTCTGGCCCTCATATTAGCGCCGATTCCCAGCGCATAGCTTTCCCATAAAAGCTTAATCGGTGTAAAACCGTGATTCATATAATCCCGGTACCGTTTTTCAAAGCAAAGTAAAATATGCTGGATGACGCCGGCCCGGTCAATTTTTTCTCCGGCAGCTTGGCTGAGGCTTGTCGCGATGTCCTTCAGTTCATCTGGAAAATCGTCCGGCTGCTGGTTAACATTAATGCCCATCCCGATGATGACTGAACGTACGCGGTCTTCCTCGGCCTGCATTTCTGTTAAGATGCCGACTGTTTTTTTTCCGTTAATCAAAATATCATTAGGCCATTTAATGTCCGTCTGGATGCCTGCTGCCTCTTCTATTCCCTGCACAACAGCTATTGCAGCAAGCAGTGTAAGCTGCGGTGTTTTTTGGAGCGGAATGTCTGGCCGCAAAATCAGGCTCATCCAAATGCCGTTTCCCTCTTGAGAATGCCACACCCTAGACATTCGACCCCTTCCGGCTGTTTGTTTGTCAGCCACCACGAGGGTGCCTTCCGGTGCGTTATCATTCGCAAGCTCATGCGCCGTTTTTTGCGTGCTCGAAAGAACGTCATGATAAATAAGATGCTGGCCCATCACATCCGTTTTCAGTCCGAAGCGAATTTCGCTTTCACTGAGTTTCCCGGGCTTTTTGATGAGCCGATATCCTTTTCTTCTGACGGCTTCTACTTCATAGCCCTCTTTCCGAAGCTCTTCAATATGCTTCCACACAGCAGTTCTGGAACAGCCGAGGGCATCACTGATTTTTTGGCCGGAAATAAATTCATTTCCGGCCTGAGAAAATAATTCAATAAGATCTTTTCTTAATGTTGACCGCATGTCTTCAGCCACTCCTCTATGTGGTTCTTTTGATTGGAGAGCTTTCCCGTCACAACTGCCTGCTCGATCTGCTGTAATTCTTCCGACACCCATTTTCCAGCAGGCCGGTTTCGAAGCGCAAGCAAATCCTTACCCGTGAAATCAAGATCCTTGAGGCTTTTGATCGGCAGGCTTTGATAAGCGTTTTGAATGTCTTTCAGTTTTTCTTCATCCAGTTTTTCATTTTCCCGAAGCTGCGCTATTTTGGCTGCTGAAAGCAGTGCCTTTTCCCCAGCCTTGTACATTGACATATCGTCAAGGCTCTGGCCAAACGTATGGGCAATGTGAATGGCTTCCTTCATCACCTTTCCCGGGAGCTTCCAGGCTTTCAGGAAAAGCGGCGCATCTTTCAAGTCTATGTCAAGGTCAATTAAAAGCGCAGCCCAAAGCTCCTCACGGGATGTTAAAAAGAAAAATGGAAAGTTACTCGCCGCAATCAGGTTCTCTCGTTTATGGTAAAAACCAGGAAGTTCCTCATACAGCCCCGTTTGAATGAGCGTTTGAAGCGCTTGGCGGGACGCTCTTCCCTGCAGCAGCTTTTCGAACTCTATAGTTTTTCGCTCTACTGAAACATGGGATAGGAGTGTTTTTTCCTTCGTGATCGCTTCTTCTGTTTCAAGTGAAAGCGTAAAGCCAAGCTGACTCATAAAGCGTACGGCTCTCAGCATGCGAAGCGCATCCTCTTGAAATCTGTCCTCAGGCTTTCCGACGGTTCGAATCAGCCTCTGATCAATATCTTTCTTACCGCCAAAATAATCAAGCACCTGCCCGTCAGCTGTCATGGCCATCGCATTAATCGTCAAATCTCTGCGTTTTAAATCCTCTTCTAAAGATGTGATAAATTGCACATCTGATGGCCTTCTATAATCTTCATACTCTGATTCAGTCCGGAATGTAGTGACTTCATAGGTTTCATCTTCCCAGAGCACAATAATGGTCCCGTGCTCTTTTCCTACATCAACTGTTCGCTGAAACAGCCGTTCTACTTGATCAGGAGCCGCATCAGTCGCGATATCGACATCTCCGATCGTTCGTTTCATATAGCTGTCACGAACTGCGCCTCCGACAAAATAAGCCTGGTGGCCCGCTTCGATTAAGGTGCGGAGCACGGGAAGCGCTTTGATAAAAACTTGTTCCATGTGATCACTCCGGTTCTGCTAAATCGGCATAAATCTGTTCATACTGGCTGACAATTTTTTGTGAAGAAAATTCATTTTTGAGCATTTCCATTGCCGCCTCTGTAAACCGCTTGCTTAGCTGTTCATCTTCTAAAATACGCATCGCGCTGGCTGTTGCGGCTGCAACATCGCCGACATCCACCAAAAATCCGCTCACATTATTCTTAATAACCTCCGGGATACCGCCAATGTTTGTTCCGATACAAGGCACCCCGCAAGCCATCGCTTCAAGCAGGACAAGGCCAAAGCTTTCTTTTTCAGACAGCAGCAGCTTCAAATCGCTAATGGAATAAAGCTCCTCAACACGATCTTGATTTCCAAGCATTAAGACTTGGTTTTCCAATCCATATTTTCTGACAAGCTCACAGGCTGTCGATTTCTCCGGGCCGTCTCCGACTAAAAGCAATTTTGCTTTCGTTTTGCCGGCGATATTCCGGAACACACGGATGACATCCTGCACACGTTTGACCTTTCTGAAGTTAGACACGTGGATGACGACTTTTTCGTCTGGTAAAATACCATGTTTCTCTTTAATCACCGCTGTGTTTTTCTTCAGATACACGCGCTCGTCTATAAAGTTATAAATCGTTTCGATTTTTTTCTCCGGTTTAATTAAATCGTATGTTTCAGCTGCAAGCGCTGAGGAGACAGCTGTCACCCTGTCTGATGCCTCAATGGCAAAACGGATCAGATCTTTTAGAGACGGGTCATACCCTAACACCGTGATATCCGTACCATGCAAAGTGGTCACAATGCCAATATTGCGTTTTAGCATCTGCTTTGCAAGATAGGCGCAAACCGCATGCGGGAGAGCGTAGTGAGCATGGATAATGTCTAAATTCTCCCGTTCCGCCACCTCGGCGATTTTGCTTGCCAATGTCAAATCATACGGCGGATACTTAAAAACAGCATATTGATTAACCTCAACTTCATGAAAATGAATATTGGGATGATATGTATTCAGTCTAAACGGAATGCTTGACGTGATAAAATGGATTTCATGTCCTTTTTCAGCAAGCTGCTTCCCCAGTTCTGTCGCAATGATACCTGAGCCTCCGACGCTCGGATAGCATGTGATCCCTATTTTTAGTTTTTTCATTGTTCGCCCCCAAGCACATCATGATCAAGCATCAGCATCCGTTTGGAAAAGAAACCTTCGGCATACCCCACTCCCGCTTCTTTACCGTAAAGCTTTTCTCTCGCTTCAACGATCTCGATATAACCATTTGTCAGAGGTGTTGAAACTGAATCCTTTGACGGTATAAACTGGCTTTTGTAGGCATTAAGGCTTTGTTTCTTGGCCTCTATTGTATCCGAGATATCAATAACAAAATCCGGCTGATGAAAACCATTTATCATATAATAGTAAACCTTGCTAACTTTATGCGCGGGAAGGCTTTTTTCGTCTTTATATTTATGGATTCCGGCGGAAAAGATTGCTTCTTCCACCAGTGCTGCCGCATTGCCGTGATCGGGATGGCGATCCTTTTTATACGGCATAAAGACTGCTTTTGGCCGGCAGGTCCTGATGACACTGACTAACGCCCGAATTGCCTGATCACTCATCATCAGGCCGCGGTCTGGAAGCGTCAGCTGAATTCTTTTTTCTGCACCTAATATTCGGGCTGCTTCCGCTGCTTCCTCTTTACGTAAGCTAACCGTTCCGTTTGAAGAGAGTTCCGCTTCGGTCAAGTCGCATATAATAACTTTTTTCCCCTGTTTGACAAACTTCGCTATTGTGCCGCCCATTCCGATCTCGACATCATCACTGTGGGCGCCAAAAGCAAGAACGTCAGCATTATACATTCGGCTCTTCTCCCCGAAGAAGATTGCGGAATTCAAAAACACCTTCATCAAGTGTGCGGACAAGAATTTCCGCAGTACCCATATTTGTGGCGAGCGGGATGGAATACACATCACATAAACGGATTAATGCCGAGACATCCGGTTCATGCGGCTGCGCGGTCAGCGGGTCGCGCAAAAAGATGACAAGATCGAGTGCATTGGCTGCGATCAGCGCACCGATTTGCTGGTCTCCCCCTAAAGGGCCGGATTGGAAACGTTCAATGTGAAGATCTGTCGCCTCTTGAATTTTCAACCCTGTTGTTCCGGTTGCGTATAGATCATGATGACTCAAAATATCCCGATAGGCAGTCGTGAATTGAACCATATCCTGTTTTTTCTTGTCATGCGCGATCAAAGCAATTTTCATCATTTCTCCCCCTGTCTAATCAATGATATTTTCCAGTCCGTACACAAGCTGATCAATCTTCATGACTTGTTCGACTGACAATTTAACACCTGACATGAAAGAAGCGCGGTTATAGGAATCGTGGCGGATCTGAAGCGTTTGACCATCCATGCCGAACATGACTTCCTGGTGTGCAATCAGTCCCGGAAGACGGACGCTGTGCAAGCGGATACCGTTTTGCTCCGCTCCTCTTGCTCCTGGAAGAATTTCTTTTTCATCCGGATGTCCTTGCTGCTTTTCTTTACGAACCTCTGAAATCATTTCTGCTGTTTTAAGCGCCGTTCCGCTTGGTGCGTCAAGCTTCCGGTCATGGTGAAGCTCAATAATCTCAACATCCTCAAAGTAGTTTGCAGCCATTTTCGAAAATTTCATCATCAGTACCGCACCAAGCGCAAAATTTGGAGCGATGATGGCTCCAATTCCCTTCTCTTCTGTTAAAGATGTGAGCTCTTTTAAATCAGCTTCTGAGAATCCGGTTGTTCCGACAACCGGACGAACTCCGTGCTCTAATGCAATTTTTGTATGTACTTTTCCGATTTCAGGCGTAGTCAAATCAATTAAGACATCCGGCTGTGTTTCTGTAAAACAGGCATGGATATCTGTGTAAATCAGGGCATCTGACTCAACAGACATCACATCAGATAATTTTTGCTGGTCGTATGTATGGTCTATGGCCCCGACAAGGTCAAAATGAGGTGTTCGTTCCGCCAATTTAACAGCTTCCTGCCCCATTCTTCCACGCGGTCCTGCAATGACTACTTTAATTGTTTCGTTTGACATCTTAATCTCCTCTACTTTCCTTCTTCTTTTCTGGTCCAGCGATCTTTATCTCTCGTATTAAATTTATGCATGACTCGGTCGTGGGCTTCCTCTAAAGAGATATCTAAAGAGTTGGCTAAACAAACCAATACAAACAGCACATCGCCCATTTCCTCTTCCATGCTTTTATCATCTTCAGTCGCTTTTTTTGGTTTTTCTCCATAACGATGATTGACTTCTCTGGCAAGCTCGCCCAGTTCTTCGGTCAGCCTCGCCATCATGGCAAGCGGGCTGAAATATCCTTCTTTAAATTGGCCGATGTAACGGTCCACTTCAGCCTGTATGTCTTTCATTGTTTTATCACTCACTGCACGAAACCTCCTATCATCCTCTTACATGTTAGCTAATTCAGATACGTTTGACAAATGTTTAAGCACGTTTGCTGTTTTCTTTTTCATCCACTATAATATAAACGCTATCTAATGGAAGGAAAAGGGGTTTTGTGTGATGCTTGGAGAAATTAGATTAAAAAACATATTTTTTATTTTAATCGGAGCGGCGATTTTTTCATTTGGCTTGGTTCATTTCAATATGCAGAACAATCTGGCTGAGGGCGGTTTTACAGGTATTACACTTTTGCTTTATGCCCTTTTCCACATCAGTCCCTCTATCTCGAACCTGGTTTTGAATATTCCGATCTTTTTTATCGGCTGGCGTTTGCTTGGCAGGACAATGTTTGTTTACACCCTTGTAGGCACTGTAGCATTGTCTCTGTTCCTCAGCATTTTTCAGCGATATGAAATACATATGCCTCTTCAGCATGACTTAGCGCTCGCTGCTTTATTTGCCGGCGTGTTTATCGGAGCCGGATTAGGCATTATTTTTAAGTTCGGCGGTACGACAGGCGGAGTTGATATCATTGCCCGTTTGGTCAATAAGTATTTTGGGATTCCGATGGGCAGAACGATGTTCGCTTTCGATGCCTGCGTCATCATTTTGTCTTTGCTTACTTACCTCTCCTATAAAGAAGCGATGTATACCCTGGTGGCTGTATTTGTAGCGGCAAGATTAATTGATTTTATTCAGGAAGGCGGATACGCTGCTAAAGGGGCGACCATCATCTCTTCGAAAAACGACCTGATCCAGAAAAAGATTCTTGAAGAAATGGAACGAGGCGTCACCATTTTGAAAGGACAAGGTTCCTATACAAAAGAGGATATAGATGTACTTTATTGTGTGGTGCCGAAAAACGAATTGGTGATGCTGAAAAGTGTGATTAACTCCGTTGATCCTCATGCCTTTGTGGCAGTAAGTGATGTCCACGATGTACTCGGAGAAGGATTTACGCTTGATGAAAATAAAAATCCGCTTCCCCGCTGACATTTAATAGAAAAAAGGCGGCTGCCGCCGCCCCTCATGCTCATTTAGGGTAGTCCCGTTTTTTCAGCTTGTTTTTCTCCGCTTTGTACTTTCTGTAGCCGACATAGGTGAGAGCCGTAATGATAATACTGCCGGTTGTGATGATCACCCAGAGTAAAGACGGATCGGCATCATCCTCCTCCACCCTGTCAAATACATTTTTCAGATCATGCTGAAGAAGAGAAAGCCGTTCAAGCTTCGTGCTCTCAGTCATTTGCTGAAATTCCTCTTGCTCAATGACGTCTATATGTTTTCCCACTGTTTCAAGCTGATCCTCTGATACATCGATTGTAAGACTTGGATAAATCAAATCATATAAACTGATAAATTCATTCCATTTTTCATGAAAGCTCGTACTTTCATTCTTTTGGACATCCTGCTTCAGTTCAGCAAAGGCTTCCATAATCGGTTTTTCCAGTGATCCCCAAAGCGGATCAGACCGATTCTCCACCGCATCCATCAGCATTCTGAACTGCGCGGCTGCTCTGAGTTTTTGTGTATCAGATGTATCAGCCTGCTTTAAACTCCGTACCATATCGTTATAGCCCAGTGTGATTTGACGGATTTGGGCTCCGGTTAGCATGGGGTCTTGCTGTTTTTTTTCAGCGGATTTTAGTGTTTTTTCAAAGTAAGCAAGGACTTGCAGCGCCTCTTCATATTTCGACTGGCGGGTCATTTGAAAGACCGTATCGGATAAATCGTTCAATTCTTCGAGGCTTCCCCGCTCTGCAGCCTTGGCATTTCCATTATAAAAAATAAGAGCAAGCAACAAACAGATCGTAAGCTTTCGTTTCATGCAGGTCCCTCCCACTCTCTCTCCTTACAGAATATGAAGAAAGGGACAAGGATAGACCAACATTGTCTTTACATCAGCTCAAGCTTTGATTGCTTTTTCGAGACCACAAGAAAGTAAGCCAGCCCGATTGAAAAGATGCTCAGCCAAAATGTTCCGTACCCTATATCAGTCATATAATCAGAAAGCATAGAGTACTTCGGCATCATTTCAAACAAGTAATCAATGACATCGTTATGCAGCGTCCAGACGGCAGCAATTGCAAGATGCCAAAAAGAAAAACGAAAATACGGACTGTACAATACGCCTTGGACTGCCATTGCAAAATGCGAGACAATCAGCATATAGCCCTCCCACGGCAAGTCACCTGTTACAGCTAGTACAAGAAAATTCATAACGACCGCCCATAGGCCATACTTTACGAGGGTGACTAGCGCAAGCGCCTCAAAGAGCGGGGCGTTCCGTTTCATGATAAAGGCGAGCAGCACAAATAGAAAGAAAAACGTTGCTGTCGGACTGTCCGGAACAAAAACGAGGAAACGGGCCGGTGTCTCCAGAAGCTGCGGCAAATACCAGTAGTATCCGTAAACCGTTCCCAGAAAATTGATGGCTAAGACCAGAATAAGCACCGTCCGCTGTCCTAATACATATTGAAACCATTTCACATCATATCAACTCTCAGTCTGTAAAAAATAATATGTCCATATAAAAAAGCTGACGCCGGGTCAGCTTTTGATAATAAAAGTATATCCTTCCATTTCGCAATTCACAATACGTTATTTTGCGGTTGTTTCAGAAATGAATTTCGCAAGTTCTTCGAGCTGCTTATCATTCCCTTTAAACACACCCGCCGGCATTTTGCCTTTCCCTTCAACAGCGATTTTTTTGATTTCTTCCGGTTTCAGTCCGCTGTCAACCAATGAAGGCCCGGCCGCTCCCCCTTGGAGGTTATCCCCATGGCAAGAAATACAGCCCTGCTCCTTAAATACCTTATATCCCTCTGCATTGGTGTCAATGTCAGCTTCTTTTGTGATTTTCCCCTGTTCTTCTGCCTTGGCCCAGTCATGAGTAGCAACTGACTGCCACGTCAAAAACACAGCAGCAGAAATGGCCAGAAGCATCATACCGACAGCAACAGGGCGCTTCCACGGCCTTCTTTCTGTTCCTCTGTCAAGGAATGGCGCCAAAAGCAGGGCGCCAAAAGCGAGTCCCGGCATAATCATGGCGCCGACGACTGTAAAACTCCCGGCGGCGTATTCATACTTCAACAGCTGGTATAAGAAAAGAAAATACCAATCCGGCAGCGGAATATAACCTGTATCAGTCGGGTCCGCCATCCGCTCCAAAGGCGGCTGATGCACAATCGTCAAAACAAGAAAACCGATCAGAAAGACAGCTCCAACCATCCATTCCTTCAACAAGAAATTCGGCCAGAAAGCCTCTGTTTTACCGGGATACTCCGAATAATCCTTCGGTATATTCGGCTTTTTTTCAGCCGGTATCCTTGAGTCGCCTACAAATTTCATCCCTTTGCCCCGGTGCATGTCATCCCCTCCCTTTTATTCGCAGATCAAGAGTTTAAAGCGGTCCTGAAATCCCCTGCTTCCGGATCATAATAAAATGTGCAGCCATCAGCCCGAACAATGCGGCAGGAAGAAAGAATACATGGATCGCAAAAAACCTAGTCAGCGTTTGGGCGCCTACAATATCCGGGTGCCCCGCAAGGAGTGTTTTGACTTGCGTCCCGATCAAAGGCGTGGCTTCAGCGATCTGCAGCCCGACTTTTGTTGCAAACAGAGCCTTCATGTCCCAAGGAAGCAAGTAGCCTGTAAAGCCAAGCCCGAGCATGACAAAAAAGATCAGCACACCGACAATCCAGTTCAGCTCGCGCGGCTTTTTATACGCCCCTTGGAAAAAGACCCTCAGTGTATGTAAAAACATCATCACAATGACCAGGCTCGCACCCCAGTGGTGCATTCCCCTGACGATCTGGCCGAATGCCACTTCATTTTGCAAATAATATACCGATTCCCAGGCATTTTTGATATCAGGCACATAGTACATCGTTAAAAACATTCCAGATAACACTTGGATAACGGTTACAAAAAACGTCAGTCCCCCAAAGCAATACACAAACGCAGAGAAATGATGGGCGGGATTCACATGTTCCGGTACTTCGTGATCGGCAATATCCCTCCACATCGGTGTAATATCAAGCCGCTCATCTACCCAGTCATAAATTTTGTTCAGCATGTCACCCTTCCCCCTTAGGCTTTGCTTTTCCAAGATACAGGAAGCCGTCTTTTACTTCTTGCTCATAATGATCAAGAGGCGAAAGCGGCGGCGTGCCCGGGACATTGGTGCCGTCCTTTTCATAGAGTCCGTAATGGCATGGACAAAAGAATTTATTCGGGTTTTTAGGATCACTATTCCAGTTCACCGTACACCCTAAATGCTTACAAATTGGCGAAAGTGCTACAATTTCATCCCCGTTTTTGAAGACCCAGGCTGATCTTGACTCTTCTGACTCATACCAGGCATCGACTTGATTAATTTTGAAATCAAAACGCTGCGGCTCTTTTGTCAGCTCATCTACGCTGACAACCTGAACCATGTCCTGCTTTCCTGTCGATTTTAATACCGGGTCGAGTGCAAAGCGAACCATAGGCATGAGCATACTAGCCGCCATAAAACCCCCTACGCCTGTGAGCGTATAATTCAAAAATTGACGTCTGGATATATCATGTTTTCCGCCCATCTCTTCTCCCCCCTCTAGGTCACCCCTGCAAACTGACTAAAATAGAAAATATTGCAATAACTCTAGACACCCTCATAATATATGAATCTCTCAGCAAGGTCAATATAGCCAAAATATTGTTCATAAGGAAATGTAAGTGTTTTTACGAGGTGCTCCACAACTGTAACAAAACGTTCAAAATTTCAGCAGTACGTTCATCTAATATTTTTCTTTTTAAAGAGTCATTTAAATGCTCTAACGGAACAGACGGTGTCACAATGATTTTGCCTAACGCATCCTCACTATTCCAATTTTCGTCAGACGTGAGCAGTACAACATGCGGAAATTCTGATATAAGCTCTTCCCGCAGGTCCTTAAGTCCTTGAACGGTTTTTTCATTTCTATCAACATATGTATAAGGGGGCAGTAAATATACCCGTCCCTTTAACTGCCTTTCTAGTTCATCTGACAGAAGCTGTGTGAATTCTCCTTTCTCTGCCGTTATTTTGAAATGCGCACCTACTTTTATGTTAATTAATGGAATGACAGCGGTATCAATGTAATCTTTAGCTTGTAAATAGTCCTTGGCATCAGTGATTCTCCACCTCATCGTTCTCCCCCTTTACGACCACAAGCCTTGCAATACGCTGCAAGGCTGGTCATATTATGTGAGCTGATTCAATTGGCGCGATAATTGTTCAAATGCTTCTTTATCATGACGATCTAGCGCGTCGTCAATGTCTTTTAATAATTTTTCTCTTTGGAATGTGGAAATAGCGTGCTCTAAAATTTGTTCAGCCAACCCCTGATCTTTTTTGTTCTCAAACAGATCCTTCGGAATATGAGGGTTAGACTCCAGCACCGCCGCATACTCAGGTGAGCTGTAAGCTGAACGGAAATTAAGCTGGATAAACAAATCCTGCTGTTTATTTAATCTAATATCATGAAAAGATTTTTCCGCGTCGGTTGTCATGACATTCTCTTTATAGAACCGAAACGGAACTTCTTCAACACAATGTGTTGACATTATAATGCCTCTCGGGCAAAATTCTGCCTGCTCCACAAAATGAACCTTCTCCATGAGAGAATCATGGCTCATTAAGTAGTTCAAGATCCAAACGCACTCTCGGCGCTTTAACTGATAATGGTTTAAAAACCAACGGATAAAATCCTTTTTCTCATTGACAGAAACAGGGGTCTGCATGTAATTCCCTCCTCTATCGTTCGTATAATCTATATACTTATATGTTCCACACGAATGGTGAATATTCCTGCTTATCTAGAAAATTCATCCTCGATTCGCAAAATCGTTTCTTCCAGCTCTTCATTGGCTCCGTCAATCTCGAGAACCTTTTTCAAAAGCGGCAGTGCTTCTTTTTGAAGTCCTTCTTCTAATAGGAAGCTTGCGTATTCATATAAGAAATCTCTGTCCTCACGGTAGTGAAGAAAGGCAGCCTCAAAGGATTGTTTTGCTTCCTCGTATTGCTCTAATTCGGTATATGCGCTCGCAAGATACCAATTGTATTTCGGATCTTCTTCCCCGTAGCCGCGCACCTCTTGAATAAGATCAATGATCTGTTCATAATCCTCTTCATTATGATACACGGCAAGAAGTGTATGAAGTGCCTCAACAAAGCCCGGATCAAGCGCAAGCGCCTCCTGAAGCAGCTTTTTCCCATCTTCTGACTTCCCGATTTTCAAGGCCATTTTTGCGGCATAGAGGAAAAGTTCTTTGTTATATTCATCATATCTGATACCCTCTTTTGCCGTTTTTAATGCCTCTTCATACATTCCTTCAGCTTCATAACTTTTCGATAGCGGCATATAAAGTGAAGAATAAGATGGATCAAGCTCCTTTAAATCAGACAGCTGCTTAATAGCTGTTTTAACAAGCCCCGCCTGTAGGGCTGTAAACCCATAGCCGAAAATCGTATTAGGATCAGGATTCTCATCAACAGCTTTCTCGTACCACGGAATGGCATCCTCAAATTCACCTGAGGCACTTAACGATTCTGCCAGTCTTTGATGGACATTAACGCCTCCGATCTCACTCTGCTCCTCAGC
The DNA here is from genome assembly GCF_021282335.1 of Bacillus sp. G16. NCBI lineage: Bacteria > Bacillati > Bacillota > Bacilli > Caryophanales > Bacillaceae > Bacillus > Bacillus sp. G16. Next base: position 222,296 of record NZ_JAJSOZ010000006.1, read on the forward strand.
CGTTGTTTTAAAATATTGAACCGCTTTTGCATAAGCTCCCTGAGTAAAATAAAGTTCGCCCAGCGCAAAATCAATAACGGGTTCATTGTCCAGAATGGACTTTGCCTGTAAAAGCTTTTGCTCACTGACTTCGAATAACCCCTGCATTTGATAAAGATCCGCCATAAGCAGCAAACTTTCCGGGTATGATGGATCTGTTTCCGGAATGGTTTCCAGCACAGCAAGGGCTTTTTCTTCTTCGTCAATATCTATTAAAAGTTCAGCGTAAAAATTCGTCAGTTCTGTTTCATTTGGATATAAATCATGTAAATCACTGATCAGTGAAATTGCTTTTTCTACATTGCCCCACTCGTAATAAAGCTGGGCAGCGATGGCTTTATCTTCATCATGGAGCTGTTTTTCAGCCTTCGAGAGAGTGTTGAGGCCTTTTTCTGTTTCACCTGCTTCAACTAATTTTATGGCTTCTTGAATCAATGTATTCAAATCGGACCGGTCCTTTCTTTTCCTATACAACATCAACCATACAAAAAAGCTTTATTTGTTCGGGTTAATCTTATCATAATTCAGACGAATGTCCCCGGCAAATAAGATGCTTGCTGTACGGCAGGGAATTATTGAGTCTTATTAGTTTACCAAAAGATCTTGAGATAGAAAATGAAAAAAGGAAGATCGCCCTCTGTACAGTAAAGCAGCTCTATGACCTGCCGGCTTGTAAGTAAAGCGCATCCCCCCCCTTTTCGTTTTTCTTTTCCCTCTTAAGACAAGCTATGTTTTTTTCCCTCGCATTATGATTCTCACATTCAATCTGCACAACAAATCCTGAAGCAAGAACTTCAGGATTTGTTTGAAAGCTTATTTAAATGCTCGAAGAAGGTTGGATAAGAAACATGAATGGCATCTGTCTGCTCGATTTCAATTGGCTCCTCCGTTATACAGGAAGCGATACCAAGCATCATTCCGATCCGATGATCTCCATGGCTGGACACTGTTGCGCCGCCTTTCAGTGTTTGTTTGCCATAAACCTTCATTCCATCTGCTGTCGGTTCAATCTCAGCACCCAGCTTACGAAGCTCGGAAACCACGGTGTCAATGCGGTTTGTTTCTTTTACTTTAAGCTCTGCCGCATCCTTAATAACGGTAGTTCCTTCCGCCTGAGTTGCAAGAAGCGCGATGATAGGGATTTCATCAATTAAACGCGGAATGATATCTCCTCCGATTTCAACCGCTTTTAGAGATGACGTTTCTATGACCAAATCTCCATAAGGCTCTGCACTGTCGGCAGCAGACGGTTTGACTTCAAGTTTTGCCCCCATGTTTTGAAGGACGTCAATGATACCTGTCCGAGTCGAATTTAAACCTACGTTTTTCAATACAATCTTGCTGTTTGGAACAATTGCGCCCGCAGCAAGGAAAAAAGCCGCTGAAGAAATGTCTCCAGGAACAAAAACATCTGCAGCTGTCAGTTTCTGGCCTCCTGCAATGGAAACACTCGTTTGATCTTCAGAAAGTTTAACGCCAAATGCAGAAAGCATCCGCTCAGTATGGTCCCGAGATTTATGAGGCTCTGTGACGGTTGTTGTGCCCTCAGCCTGTAATCCGGCCAGTAAAACAGCAGATTTAATTTGCGCGCTTGCAACAGGTGATACATAATCAATTCCTTTTAATGAAGAGCCGCTCACTGACAGCGGTGTAAATTCTCCGCCGGCTCTGCCGTCGATTTTAGCCCCCATTTGTTTCAAAGGCTCAGTGACACGTTTCATCGGGCGCTTCGCAATGCTCTCATCTCCAGCTACCGCGCTGTAAAATGGACGGCCCGCCAAAATGCCGAGCATCAGGCGAATCGTTGTACCTGAATTTCCGACATCTAAAAGGCTTTCTGGCTCGCTCAAGGAATCGATTCCTTTTCCGTGAATCACTACATCGCTTCCGTTTTGCTCAATTTCAACACCCATTTTTCTAAAGCAATCAATCGTGCTCAGACAATCCGCTCCCGGCAGAAAGTTTTTAACAGTTGTTGTGCCTTTCGCTAATGCACCGAACATGACGGAGCGGTGTGAAATGGATTTATCACCAGGAATGTGTATTTCTCCGTTTAAGGCCTGCACCTTTTCTCTTTTCATTATTTTCCACCTCAATCAGCATAAAAAGTTTCATATTCCGCCCGGGCTTCAATGCATTGTTCAGCCCGTTTGCGGTCGTCATCAGACTGAAAACTGATTCTTAGAATCCCGTTAATATCTTCTCGTGTTTCAATAATACGGATATTCGTGATACTGATGCGCTCCGCAGCTAAGATAGCCGTTATCTCGGAAATCACACCCGGATGATCGGGAACATCCACGTATAAATCATAAAATGCAGGTATCGCGCCCTTCTGCCGAAGCGGCAGCCCGTCGCGATAATCCTTGGCCGTTTTAAAATAACGAAATAGATTTTCCGAATCTTCTTGTTCTACATATGTCCGGATCTTCTCGATTTCACGAATCCACTCATCAAAACGGTCCAAAATTTTATCTTTATTATGTAATAGAATATCCCGCCACATTGCCGGGCTGCTTGATGCAATCCTTGTAATATCCCTGAACCCGCCGGCAGCAAAACGCTTAACAAGCGGATAAATCTCTTCCGAATGATGGGTTTGGTGAACAAGGCTTGCTGCGACAATATGCGGAAAATGACTGATCACGCTTGTAACGCCATCATGCTCTTCTGGCGACATTTCCACAAAATGGGCATTCGTCCCCTTCAGCAGGCTTTTTAACTGCTCTACCGCTTGTCTGTCCGTTTTATGGCCTGGCGTTAAAATATAAAATGCATTTTCAAACAGGAACTCCTTCGCAGCGGCCACTCCTGATTTGTGTGAACCTGCCATCGGATGCCCTCCGACAAATTGATAGCGGCTAGGCAGCACTTTGTCTGCGTAATGAACCACTTTTTGCTTTGTGCTTCCTACGTCGGTAATCAAAAGCTTATGTTCAATTCCTGAATGAGCCAGCTCATCAAGCATAAGCATCGTTTGCGCGACAGGCGTCGCAATGATTACTGTAGCCGCCTCTTTCGCACCGCTAATAAACGAATCAGCACGCTCGTCTATCACACCTAATTTTAAAGCGGCAACCACCTGTTCATCAGAGATGTCGATTCCGATAATCCGTTTGCCGGGATGCTTTTTTTTGATCGCTAACGCAATCGAACCGCCTATCAATCCGAGACCGGCGAGCAATATTGTATCTTTGATTTGGTTCATATGTCATCACCTGATTTATAGACTAAAGAGGTGATATTTGATCACCTCTTACAAAATTTCAGCTAAAATTGCAAGAATTTCTTCATTTTGCTCTTTTGTTCCGATCGTAATCCGGAGTGATGTCGGGAAACCTAATGCATTTCCCGACCGGACAATATAACCTTTTTCCAGCAGAGCCTGAAACAGTTCATCGGCCGGACGGTTAAAGTCAATTAACACAAAGTTTGTCTGTGAAGGGTAGCACTTTAAACCATGAGTCTTCGCAAAATCATAATATTGCTGAAGGCCTGCTTTATTTTGCTCGACACAGGAAGCAATAAACACTTGATCATCAAGCGCTGCGATCGCAGCAGCCTGGCCTAGACGGCTCGTGTTAAACGGCTCTCTTGCCGGCTCAATCTGGCGAATCAGGTTCTCGTCAGCAATTCCGTATCCGACTCTGAGCGCAGCCAGACCGTAAGCCTTTGAAAATGTCCGTAATATCATCAAATTGGAGTACTTGTTTAAGAGCGGCACAGTCTCCGGGTAATCCTCTGCTGTTACATATTCATAATATGCTTCGTCTAGAACAACGAGGACACGAGATGGAACGCGCTCCAGAAATGCGAGTAATTCCCCTTCTGATGTATAAGTGCCTGTCGGGTTATTTGGGCTGCATATCCAAACGACTTGTGTCTGTTCGTCAATCGCTTCAAGCATGGCGTCTAAATTATGTGAGCCGTCGGGCCGAAGTGCGATTTCACGAACTTCAGCACCTTCAATGACCGCATTATGTTTATATTGCGGGAAAGTCGGAGCAGCAGTAATCGTGTTCGTCTTATCGTTTAAAAATGCCCGGCAGATGATCTGAATGATTTCATCTGAACCATTTCCGAAAATAAGTGATGTTTCGCTGACATTGAGGTGCTCACTGAGCCTTGTGCGCAAAGCGGCGCTATATCCGTCCGGATAAAGCGCAAGCTGTTGAATTTCATGATGAAGCGCCTCTTTTGCAGCTTCTGAACAGCCGTACGGATTCTCGTTTGAAGCAAGCTTCACAACTTTATCCAAGCCATATTCTGATTTCACTGCTTCAATCGGCTTACCAGGCTGATAAGGCTTCAGCTGTTTTAAATGTTCTTTGATACGCAAATCCAGTCACCTCATTTTAAACTGTACAAGCCGCCAAACGCCGTTGCGTAATCTTCAAACTCCTGCAGCGCTTGATCTCTCGTTTCAGCGCTGATGAGCCGGTCCTTTAATTCTTCTATTTTTCTGACGAGCGCACTTCCCACTACGACACCGTCACAAATTTCATTCATCTTCATGACTTGTTCGCGGTTTGATATACCGAACCCTACAGCAACCGGCACAGCGCTAAGATCCTTCACTGTCCGGATGAACGGATACACAGATGGATTGAACTCATTGCGGACACCGGTCACACCTAGAGAAGATACACAGTAGACGAAGCCCTCGGCTTGTTCAATAATGGTTTTCAAACGGCTTTCGCTTGTCGGCGCAACCAAAGAAATATACGTCACCTCATGGTTTTTGCATTCGGCTTGAAGGCTGGCGCTTTCTTCTAATGGCAGATCCGGAACAAGCAGACCGTCAATATGATTTTCCCGCAGTAAAGCGAAAAAGTATTCTTTGTTCAATTGTAACACAGGATTATAATACGTAAAGAGGATAATCGGAATATTCACTCCGTTTTTTTTCATTTCTCCGCCTAATTCGATTGCCTTTACGATATTCATTCCATTATTAAGCGCCCGCTTCGAAGCCCGCTGGATTACCGGACCGTCTGCAAGCGGGTCTGAGTATGCAACACCAAGCTCCAGTGCCGTGGCACCCGCTTTTTGGAGAGACTTCGCCAGTTCAACTGAAACCTCAGGCAATGGATCGCCCGCCGTAATAAACGGGACAAACAATTTTTCTGACGCTTGAAGGTCTAATTTAAACATGCGCTTTCACCTCTTCTTCCAATACATTCATTAAGGTGTTGACATCCTTATCTCCCCGTCCTGATAAACAGACGAGAATCATTTGATCGCGATCCATCTCTTTAGCAAGTTTGAATGCTTTTGCTAACGCATGGGCAGATTCGATTGCCGGCAAAATCCCCTCTTTTTCTGACAAGAGTTTTAATGCATCCACCGCTTCTTCATCTGTGATACTGTCATAAGTGACTCGGCCGCTCTTATGCAAATAAGCGTGCTCTGGACCGATTCCTGGATAGTCAAGTCCTGCTGAAATGGAGTAAGGCTCAATAATTTGCCCGAACTCATCTTGAATGAGATAAGTCAATGAACCGTGAATGACACCTACGGTTCCTTTCGAAATAGTAGCGGCATGAAGAGGGGTATCAATTCCTTTTCCGGCTGCTTCAGCGCCGATGAGTTCAACATCTTCATCTAAAAACGCCTGAAACATGCCCATCGCATTGCTTCCTCCGCCTACACACGCCACCACCTTATCTGGCAGAGCGCCTTCAATGCGTTTCAGCTGATCCTTTGCTTCCTCACCGATCATTTTTTGAAATTCACGGACGACCTGCGGATAAGGGTGCGGTCCGACAACTGATCCGATCATGTAAAAATGATCCTCGCAATGCTGAACCCAGTACCGGATCGCCTCATTTGTGGCATCCTTCAATGTGCCGTTTCCGCTTGTTACAGGCACAACCTCCGCTCCAAGAAGCTTCATTCGGAAAACGTTAAGAGACTGGCGAGCAACGTCTTCCTCGCCCATAAATACAGTGCAGGAAAAGCCGAATTTAGCTGCGACTGTCGCAGCGGCAACGCCGTGCTGCCCGGCGCCAGTTTCAGCAATGATTTTGGTTTTGCCCATTTTTTTAGCAAGCAGCGCTTGGCCTAGCGCATTATTGATTTTATGAGAACCTGTATGGTTTAAATCTTCTCGTTTCAAATAGATTTTTGCACCACCTAAGTATTCAGTGACTCGATCAGCGTATGTCAATGCAGTCGGCCTGCCGGAATAGTCATTTAACAGCTTGTAATATTCGTCACGAAAAGCGGGATCATCCTTGATCTCTTTAAATGCAGTTTCAATTTCTTCTAACGGCTGCATGAGTGTTTCCGGAACAAATTTTCCGCCAAAATCGCCGTATCTTCCTATTTCATTCGGGTATGGATACATATCGGTTCATCCTTTCTTCTAAAAGCCTCATCAGATTTTGATCTTTTTGTCCGTTTTTTTCGATTCCGCTGGCAAGGTCAATTCCTATCGGCTGCCATTTCAATAGGTCTGTGATGGTGTCCGGATTCACGCCGCCTGCGATAAAGCAGCGTTTGCCCGCAGCCGCCTGCTGATATTCCGGCACACAGTCCCAAGAAAAAGCAACACCAGTGCCGCCTCTTTGCCCTTTTACAGATGAATCAATCACAAAGCCGTCCACACCATCTTTAAAACGGGCTATTTCTTGAATTGTGTTCTCATGATGGTGAAGCGCCTTCCATATTTCGCAACCTGTCAGCATGCGAAGAGCATCGGCATCCGCCGGTTCCTCATCACCGTGAAGCTGAATGACGTCGAGATTTAAGTCTTCGGCAATGCGTGACATTGTCTCTATCGATTCATTAACAAAAACACCCGCAACCTGTTTTTCGACATGAACTTGACTCAGCCACTTTTTCACATTTTGCGGAGATACTTTCCGTTTGCTTTCAGCAAAAATAAAGCCCAGATAATCAGCCTGTGAATCCGCTGCAAGCTGCAAATCCTGCAGTGACCGTATGCCGCAATATTTTAATGCCGGTTTCTTCACAACCTTACTCCCCAAACAAAGCATGGATTGCTTTTTGCTGTGATGTTTGTCTCATCAATGATTCACCGATAAGCACAGCTCGTGCTCCATGTTCTTTGACAAATGTTAAATGTTCTAAAGAACCGATTCCGCTTTCGCTGACAAGCAGGGATTCTTTCGGTACGAGAGATGCGATTTGTTCTGTCTGCATTATAGAGGTTTCAAATGTTTTTAGGTTTCGGTTGTTTATGCCGAGAATAGCAGGCATAAATACTTTCAATATTTGTTCAAGCGTTGAAGCATCATGAACCTCTACTAACACGTCCATCTCCTTTTCACCTGCTTCAAGATATAATTCATGGAGGTGTAAGGGATCAAGCACCTCGCCGATTAACAGTATGGCATCCGCTCCGATTCTTTTCGATTCCTCCACTTGAAGAGAATCAATAATAAAATCTTTTCTGAGTACAGGAATTGATACAGCACGCTTTACGTCTGATAAATAGCTGTTTTCCCCTTGAAAAAACGGGGTGTCTGTTAATACGGAAAGCGCATCTGCCTGCGCAGTTTCATAGTCTTTTGCAATCTGTACAGGGACAAAATCCTCTTTAATAAGCCCTTTTGACGGTGACGCTTTCTTTACTTCGGCAATCAATCCGATAAACCGATTCGGACTTGCCAGCGCCTCTTTAAATGAACGTTTTTCGAAAAGCTGCTCTTCCGGCAGTACCAGTGTTTTTACTTCTTCTTTCTTTTGTTTGATAATATTTTCAAGCATAGATCTCTTCCTCTTTCTGCTTTAGTCGTTCAAGCTGCGCGGCAGCGCCTCCGCTTGTAATCGTCTCTAACGCCAGCTCCGTTCCTTCCTTTAATGAAGCGGTTATCCCCGCCGTGTATATCGCAGCCCCTGCATTAAAAGCAGTAATAGATAAAGCGGAACTGCTGCTTTTATTTTCAAAAATATTCTGAATGAGACAGGCACTCTCTTTCGGTGACTGCACTTGTAAATCTTCAATTCTGCCATTTGCAAAACCGAAATCTTCGGGTGAAACGGTGTATTCCCGGCGCTCTCCGTCCTTTAATTCAATCACATCAGTCGGTGCTGTAATTGAAAGCTCATCTAAACCGTCGCGGCTGGATACGAACAGGACATGCTTCGGCTGAAACGTTTCCAGTGCGCTTGCCATCAGTCCCGCTTTTTCAGCGGAATAGACCCCGATCACCTGACGCTTCGCCTGCAAAGGATTGCTGAGCGGTCCAAGCAGATTAAATACCGTTCTGAAACCTAGTTCTTTTCTAGTACCCGCTACATGTTTCATAGACGAATGATAAAGCGGCGCAAAAAGAAATCCCATGTTGTTTGTTTCAATGCTGCTTTTGACCTTTTCGGGAGTAGTTTGAATTGGAACCTCTAGCTCCTCTAAAACATCAGCGCTTCCGCTTTTAGAAGAGACAGAGCGATTGCCGTGCTTAGCAATTTTCGCACCGGCTGCTGAGGCAACAATTGCAGATGCCGTTGAGATATTAAAAGTGGAAATACCGTCTCCTCCGGTTCCGCATGTATCTACAACATCAGGAAGTCCATCTACTGTAAGAGCGTGCGCCCGCATCGCCTTCACAAAGCCCGAAAGCTCTTCTGGCGTCTCTCCCCGATGAGCAAGAATAGACAATATACCGCCCATTTCAGAAGGAGTCATTTCCGCTGTCATCATCATATTCATCAGCGCTTCTGCCTCACTGGCAGTGAGTGTTTTTCCGTCAACGCACAATTGTAGAAATTTGTTCATCAGCTTTATCCTCCTTGCTATGGAACATGTCTTCTGCAATATGAATCGTTTTCAGCAGCGCACCGGCTTTATTACAGCTTTCTTCGTATTCGGCTTCCGGAACAGAATCCGCAACAATACCAGCACCTGCTTGTATCGTTGCAACACCGTCCTTTACGCTCATAGTGCGAATCGTAATACAAGAGTCGATATTACCGTCAAATCCGATGTAGGCGATGCAGCCTCCGTATGTCTCTCTCGGTGTTGGCTCCAGCTCTTGCAAAAGCTGCATGGCACGGATTTTTGGTGCGCCTGTTAACGTTCCCGCCGGGAAAGCGGACATCAGTGCATCGACAGGATGAACCCCTTCTTTCAATCGGCCTGTAACCACCGAGATAATGTGCATGACATGTGAAAAGGAGACAATTTTTGTGAACTCCGGCACAGAAACAGATCCATATTCTGCTACTCTGCCGATATCGTTCCGGGCAAGATCAACGAGCATGTAGTGCTCTGCTTTTTCTTTTTCATCCTTCATTAGCTCAACTTTGAGTTTTTCATCTTCCTCTTTGTCTGCGCCCCGTTTTCTCGTTCCGGCAATCGGATGGATTTCCAAGTGCCCGTCCTGAACGTGGATTAACCGTTCCGGAGAGCTGCCGACTATTTCTCTGTCTTGGAGTTTCATATAGTACATATACGGAGAAGGATTGACGATCCGCAGCACTCGGTATAACTCAAAGGCATCTGCTGTTATCGGAATCTCAAATTTTTGTGACAAAACGCCTTGGAAGACATCGCCCGCTTTTATATATTCTTTGATTTTTTCTACATCAGCCATAAAAGCCGATTTTTCATAATTAGAAGATACTGTCTCAAAGCTGGGCGTCTTATATGAATCAGCAGAGAGAAACAGCTCTTTTATGTTTTTTTGATCCATCATTTTTTCAATGAGATCTTGGAGCTCTTGATGATTTTGATGAAACACATCGATTTTTTCGTTTTCAGTTTCCTGTCCATTGAGTCTTGCATATTGGATAAAGTGGACATTTTTGGTTTCATGATCATACGCAATTATTGTCCGGCAAACAAACAGCATACACTTTTCCATTCCTGTTTCTTTTGTATGCGGAGGAACAGAAGGCTCAATTAGCGGGATCATATCATAACTTAAGTACCCAACAGCTCCCCCGACAAAAGGAATGCCAAGCTCTGGCGTTTTGATGTTGTACGTGGAATTCATCCAGTTCAGAACTTCTTTGAGTTCATCTCCTGTGTAAAGAGATCTGCCGTCCTGATCAGCGGCTGTAAAACGGCTCTGCTCTTCTTTAATTGTGAGAAATGGATTCAGGCCGACAAACGAATATCTCGACCAATTGGATGTATCATCCTTGCTTTCAAGAAGATACGTAATCTCCCTGTCGAGCTTCTCTATCATTTGAATGGGTGTCAGCGTATCGACTGTGAAGGTCTCCACAATCGGTATGGTGTGGTTGGACAAGCTGTCCTGTAAAAATGCAGAAATGTTTGATTGGAAATTCATTGCTCTCACTCCTTATGGCAAGGAGAATGAGAAGATGGCATGAGAGGATAAACTATTATATAACAAATAAACCCAAAAGAAAGGCTTCTTTTGGGTAGAATAAACATACATGTCTCAGCTCAACTAAACTCATTCTCTGCTACCCTATTCTCTAACTCAACTCATTCAATGCTTTATACACACTCTTGTGTATTTCTAAGCTGTTCCTATCGTATTACAATTCAGTATTTTTTGTCAATGATAAATCGGGTCTTAATACGACAGCTTTTTCTAAATATACATGTCTGATCTGATCCTGAGGAACATCTGTCTGGACGGTCATCATGACTCTTATGCACTTTTTCAGACCGCCGGTTACGTCCATTTCCTGCATACAGGTTACCGGCACGTACTGCCATCCTGAAAGCTCACGAACAGCTTTTGCCGGGAAAACGGAGTGCAAATCAGGTGTCGCCGAAAGAAGCATTTGAACAACATCTTCGGGCTTTGTTTTGTTTTCTTCTATGATTTTCTCTAACAGCTGTTTTGTTTTTTGTAAAATTTCTTCTTCAGTATCCCGTTCAACTGTAGTTGCTCCGCGAATTCCGCGAATCATCATGATGTCTCCTCCAATCGCCATTTGTTCAGCCAGCTCTCAAGTTCATTTCTGGAAAATGTGTGATCAGCAACTTTTCCTAATTCGTTGAGCACGATAAACTGAATCTTCCCGCCACGGGTCTTCTTATCATTCATCATACGGTCTAAAAGAACCGAAGTTTCCGTCTCTTTTTTGATTTGACTTGGATAGCCCAGGCTTTTTAGCCAGCTGACCAAACGTTTTCTGTCCATTTCACAGCCCACTGTCTTTTCGCTTACATATAAAGCAAACTGCATTCCGAGGGCTACGGCATCACCGTGAGTGATCTGTCCGTATCCATATTCCGCCTCAACGGCATGGCCGAGCGTATGCCCGAAGTTTAAGTAGGCTCTAATCCCCTCTTCTTTTTCATCCTGCTGAACGACAGACGCTTTAATTGAAATGCCTTTAAAAATCATGTCATTCAGCTGATCACTTGTGATATCGTGCAGTGAGCGGATATTCAACAGCTCTTCCAGAAACGCTCTGTCATAGATAAAAGCGTGTTTAATCACTTCTGCCATTCCGGACCGAAGCTCTTTTTCGGGGAGAGAACGCAGAAAGTCTGTATCGTAGAGCACGGCTTTCGGCTGATAAAACGCACCGATTAGATTTTTTCCGAGCGGATGATTCACGGCTACTTTTCCTCCGACTGCGCTGTCATGCGCCAAAAGCGTCGTAGGCATTTGAATGAAATCAATGCCGCGCATAAAAGTAGCAGCCACAAAACCGGCAAGATCTCCTACAACACCGCCACCGAATGCGATGATGCATGAGGAGCGATCCATATGAAAACGAATCGCTTCACTCTGCAGTTTTGTGTACATGTCCATGGATTTCGCCTGCTCTCCGCTCGGCACCGTCACTTTTTTCACAGGCCATTTTTCTTGCAGCAAATGAAGCATTTCATCACCATACAGGCGATCCACCTCTTCATCCGTGACAAGCATAATCCGTGTTAAAGGCCTGTTTAGAGAGGTTAATAGTTCGCAAGCCTCTTGTCTGATGCCTTGCCCGATAAAAACAGGATACGATGAGGAAGCGGTTTGAACATGCAGTGTTCTCATTAAAATTCCCTCGACAGTTTTCTCATATTCTCCACATTTTCTTTAATGCGGTCGATTTGATCTAAGCCGAATTGTTCAACGACTGCGTTCGCAATTTCCCATGCAACAGCAGCTTCAGCTACTACACTTGCCGCAGGCACTGCACAGCTGTCTGAACGTTCAATACTGGCAGAAAACGGTTCTTTCGTTTCAATATCCACACTCTTCAACGGTTTATATAAAGTCGGAATCGGCTTCATAACTCCGCGGACGACAATAGGCATTCCTGTCGTCATGCCGCCTTCCAGTCCGCCAAGCCTATTTGTAGCGCGAGTATAGCCCTTTTCCTCGTCCCAAATGATCTCGTCATGGACTTCGCTTCCATTTCTGCCGGCCGCTTCAAAGCCGATGCCGAATTCCACACCTTTAAATGCGTTAATTGACAGCACTGCAGCAGCAAGCTTACTGTCCAGCTTGCGGTCATAATGGACGTAGCTGCCCACGCCTACCGGCATTCCCTCGACAATGACTTCTACAATTCCGCCGATGGAATCTCCGTTTGCCTTCGCTTCATCAATGGCAGCCATCATTTTTTTGCCTGCTTCTTCATCGTAGCATCTGACCGGAGACTCCTCCGTTACACGCTGCAGGTCTTCAATTGACGTATATTCTGTTTTTTCAGCTTTAACTGCGCCAATTTGCAATACGTGGCCCGCTACCTTAATGCCAAGCTCAGAAAGAATTTTTTTAGCGACAGCCCCTGCTGCCACTCTGACAGTAGTTTCCCTTGCTGAAGAACGCTCAAGCACATTTCTCATATCACGATGATTATATTTAATCGCACCGTTTAAATCAGCGTGCCCAGGTCTCGGTCTGGAAATTTGGCGTTTCATTTCCTTTTCTTCATCTTCTGTAATCGGAGCTGCGCCCATGATTTTTGTCCAATGTTTCCAATCGTTGTTTTCTACAACGAGAGCAATTGGCGAACCGAGTGTGCGGGCATGGCGCACCCCGCTCATAATTTTGGCCTGATCTTTTTCGATTTGCATGCGGCGGCCGCGGCCGTGGCCTTTTTGGCGTCTGGCAAGCTCAAAATTGATATCTTCCTCCGTTATGTAAAGCCCGGCAGGCACACCTTCAATAATGGTTGTCAGTTGGGGGCCGTGTGATTCTCCGGCTGTTAAATATCTCATGACTTCTTCTCCCTTCATCGCATTAACGCTTTTAAGTAAAACTACTATAACATATTTTTCAGCAAAAAGTCAGTCTATCTTTTTTGATAAAAGAATGTATCGGCTGGAGCCAGGCCAAATTTCTCAGGATTAAAGATTTGCTCAGTGCTGCCGACAAAGAGAACTCCATTCTTTTTCAGGCTATGTGCCATTTTCAAATAAAGTTCTTCCTTCGCGCTTTCTGTAAAATAAATAAATACATTGCGGCACACGATTAAGTCAAAGTCTTGTTCATAACGATCCGCCAGCAGATTATGCTTTTTGAATGTAATATTTTTTTTGATTTCTGCTTTTACTTCATAGCTTCTATTTGCGTTTTGAGTAAAATAACGATCCTTCACAGATGATGGAACTTCCTGTAAAGACCGCTCCTGATAGATGCCTTTTTTCGCTTTCTCCAATGCTTTTTCATCAATATCAGTCGCCAGAATCTGAAAGCCGGGAAGACTTTTTTGCTGATCCAAAAGCATGGCAAGCGTATAAGGCTCCTCACCCGTTGAGCAGGCGGCACTCCATATCTTTAAAGGCTTAGAGTGCTTGATTAACGGCAGAATAGCAGTCTCAAGAACTTCCCATCTTTTATAATTACGATAAAATTCTGAAACATTGATCGTCATTCTGTCCAATGTTTCATTTAAGAGAGCTTGATCCTTTTCCAATGCCGCCGCAAACTCCTTAAAGCTCTGATACCCCTTTTTCTCATAAAGCGACGTCAGCCTTCTTTTCATTTGTGCTTCTTTATATAATGTCAAATCGACTCCGGTTAATTGCTTCCATTTTGTTGTAAATACGCTGTATGTATCCATCTCTACTCTCCCAGTCTCGCTGTCTTTTTGTCCTAGTATAGCTTGTTTTATCAGGAAATTGTATTGTTTCAATAAAAAAATCAGCTTTTCAGCTGATTTTAGGATCGGTTGGGAAAGGCAGGAGTCTGATGCACACTGCCGTTTCACCCTTTATTCACTTTAATGTAAACCTTTACAAAACAGAATGAAAACCGGCGGCATTACATGGTGCCGGCTCTGTTACTTATTTTCATAATGATTAATAGATCCAGCCTGCCATGAGCTGTTGATATGATACTAATTCTTCATTCTTAAAGAAAATGTTAATCTCGCGTTCAGCACTTTCGAGAGAATCAGAGCCGTGGATGATGTTTTTCCCGACAAACATGCCATAATCTCCCCGAATCGTACCAGGCAAAGCTTCTTTTGGATTTGTCTTTCCGATCAGCTGTCTCGTCACTTCAATGACATTTTCGCCTTCCCAAACCATTGCGAATACAGGTCCTGAAGTAATAAACTCAACGAGCTCTCCGAAGAAAGGCTTCCCTTGATGTTCGGCGTAGTGTTTCTCAGCCATTTGTTCTGTCACTCTCATTAACTTGGCGCCAGCTAATTGTAAGCCCTTACGCTCGAATCTGGATAAAATATCACCAATGAGCTGACGTTGGACACCGTCTGGTTTCACCATGATAAAAGTCTTTTCCATCACATTCTCCACCCCATCATTATGTATGTATAGGCTTTCACACTGCACACCGAAATCGTAACATCTTTCTGATAATTAATCAATCCGGGGCGGAGAAATTTCTTAATATCTACAAAAATTAAAATTTTCTTTTACCGATATATTTTGCGATGGCCGCAAGAGACGAACGTGCACGTCCTCTCGGAAGCGTGTTTAATTTCTGGAAAGCTTTCTGCAGATACATTTCGCTTACAGCCATAGATGCTTCAATTGCATCTGTTTTTTTGATTTCTTCAATGATTGGTTCAAGCTGTTCCTGCGTAGTCTCACTGTTAATCAATTTAAGCTGGTTTCTTAATGCTGGATTTTTCAGGGCATACAGCACTGGCAATGTGACATTCCCTTGAAGCAAATCTCCTCCAACAGGTTTGCCCAGCTCTTCTTCAGTTGAAGTAAAATCAAGAATATCATCAATAATTTGATAAGACATGCCAACGTAATACCCAAACCAATACAGCGCCTTATGAATCTTTTCATCAGCTCCGGACGCAATGGCACCGAGCTGGCAGCTGACTGCGATCAGGAGTGCCGTTTTTCTTTTGATACGGCGGAGATACGTTCTGAGATTTTGTTCCATGTTGTATTTGTCTTTGATCTGCTCGATTTCCCCAAGACAAACTTCAACAATAGTCTGTGACAAAATCCTATGGGCTTTCGGTTCGTTAATTCTCGTCATCATTTCAAGTGATCCCGCAAGCATATAATCGCCTGTGTACATCGCAATGCGATTGTCCCACTTTGCTTTGATTGTCGGCTTCCCTCTGCGAAGCTCGGCATCGTCAATAACATCATCATGAACCAAAGATGCCATGTGAATCATTTCCAGAGTGACGGCGACATATTTAATCTTATTAATATCGTAATCGCCAAACATGCCGGAAAGCAGCACGAAAACAGGCCGAATGCGCTTCCCTCCTGCCTGCAGCAGATGAAGACCCGCCTCGCTTAAAAGCGGGTAATCGGAACGTACGGTTTGTTCAAGTTCTCTTTCGATTACATCAATATCGTCATTTAAAAAAGAGTAGGCCATTTTAAATTTCATATCATTCACCCAAACATCTGTGTTTTCATTTCCATCCGATATGCGTGGCAGCGACTCCGCCAGTAAACGAATGATATTTGACATTCTTCAAGCCCGCCTCTTCAAACAGGCCTGCCAGTTCCTTCATTCCAGGGAATTCTCTGGCTGATTCTTGAAGCCAAGAATATTCTTTATAGCTCTTCGCAAACAGTTTCCCGAAAAACGGCATAATATACTTAAAGTACATAAAGTAGGCCTGTCTGAATCCGAACATTTCCGGCTGGGACGTTTCCAGACATACGACCTGTCCGCCCGGCTTCACTACACGTCTCATCTCTTTCAGTACAGTCAAGTAATCAGGGACATTGCGGAGTCCGAAGCCAATCGTGACATAATCAAACGTATCATCATCAAAAGGAAGCTCCATCGCATTTCCGTGCAGCAGTTCAATTTGGCTGAATCCGCCGTTTTTTACTTTCTGCTGGCCGACACTCAGCATATTTTTACTGAAATCCAAGCCCTTGATCTCGCCGTTTTTGCCGGCTGCTTTTGCAAGAGCGATCGTCCAGTCAGCCGTTCCGCAGCAAACATCAAGTGCCTTGGCACCTTCTTTCACATCCATGATGCGCATCGTTTTTTCGCGCCATTTTTTATGCTGCTGAAAACTGATGACAGAGTTCATTTGGTCGTAGTTTTTAGATATTTTTTCAAATACTCCATGAACGCGCTGTTCTTTTGATTCCTGCATAATGGTTTACCCTTCTTCCACTTTCTGATGATAGGTTTGATCTTGGCTGATTGTCTTCAGGCGGTTTAATAAAGCATGCTGAATAGGTGAATTTAGAGGCAAAAGTGACTCAATGCTGTTTTTCGCTTTTTTAAAACAATCTTCTAATATCTCTTCTTTTGTTTTTCCCAGCTGTATAAAACTGCCGATCACATCCAGAAATGTATCATTTCCGTTTATAAGCCGCTTAAATACAAAAAAATCACTCGACAGCTTTTTCCAGCGCGGGAGGTTGAAGTGTTCCGCCACCCGATGGAATAAAGCTGATTCAACGATGCCGACACTTTCGAAAAAATCGTGTTCATCCTTGAAAGAACGGTCATAGAGACGAATTTTATGTTCATTGATTTCTTTGATGGCTGTAGCAAGCGTCCGAATCATGTAGATATCCTTCATTTCAGATAACAAAGAGTAGTACAGCCCGCTGAAATAATCGCCTGCGAGAACAGTCAATTGGCGGTTTTTGTTTTCGTCTCGTTTTATGACTCTGGCTGTCGTCACTTCATCATGGGTATCAAGGGCGCTTTGTACAAGCATCGCTGTTACAATATAATTTTCTCTGTCGTTGTTTTTTATGTCGGCTTCCTCAAATAAAGCATGAAAAAGAAGAAGCTTATCCTCATCAATCTTTGGCGCAGAAATATGCTTCGCTAAATAAGGATGAGACAGCTTTTGTTTTAATTTCGTGTTCAGATTGGCTAAAGTTCCGTAGATGTCTTGCAAAAATATCACCCTTGTCCCCAAATTCACATTTATTTCTTAATCTATGTATGAGTTTTATCTTTTCATTCGCTTACGCAGGTATCATTATAGCATAAAAAAAAGAAATTGGCTGTATTCACCCGCTGTTTGCGAGCATTTGCGTTGAACAGCGGGAACAGCCAGCTTATTTTTTTTCGCTTTTCATTTCTCCGTATGCGGTTTGAATGAGTGCCTCTCCTCTGACTTTAATGGCAGAAGTATGCTCTGTAAACTGAGCGATGATTACTTCTCCCTTGTCGAGTTTTTCGGAATGGTGAAACTTTGTGTCTGTTCCTCTTGTCAGGCCGATCACATTCACTCCGTCCTCAACCGCTTTAATGACGACAAAATCACTTGAATGCTTTTCGTTCATTTATAGCACCCTCTATCTTTATTAGTCCTGGCGTTTAATATGTTCCAATACTTCAGCACGGGCAGCGGCATCATCTTTAAAAACGCCTCTGACTGCTGAAGTAACAGTTTTTGCACCCGGTTTTCTTACACCGCGCATCGTCATGCACATGTGTTCTGCTTCAACCACTACCATTACGCCGTGCGGGTCAAGCGTTTCTACGATGCTTTCCGCAATAGTAGAAGTGATGCGTTCCTGAAGCTGCGGGCGCTTTGCAACAGCTTCAACGGCACGTGCCAGTTTGCTGAGGCCTGTGACCTTTCCGCCTCGCGGTATATATGCAACGTGTGCTTTTCCATAAAAGGGAACAAGGTGATGCTCACACATAGAATGAAACGCGATATCTTTTACAAGAACAAGCTCCTCATGGTTTTCACCGAAGATAGTCTGGAAATGTTCTTTCGGATCTTCATTCAAGCCGGAGAATACTTCGGCGTACATCTTTGCGACTCTTTTCGGAGTATCAAGAAGCCCTTCTCTATTCGGGTCTTCTCCGATCGCTTCTAAAATTTGACGAACAGCTTGTTCGATTTGCTCTTTATTAACTTCTTTCATGTTCTATGTCCTCCACCAATGAATACATTTAATTTCGATTCTAGCACACATGCCCCGCTAAAAGCAAAGTGAATGCCCTGCCAGGAAGCCCATGCTCTTGAAATATGAAAAGCCCCTTAGAAAGGGGCTTTTCTGTGAAGAAATAAAGTGTATGTAAGCTAGATGCATACACGATCTATATTCACAATTATTTTCCGGCAACTGCGTCTTTAAGCGCTTTACCTGGTTTGAAAGCAGGTACTTTGCTTGCTGGAATTTCGATTTCTTCACCTGTTTGAGGATTGCGTCCTTTACGTGCAGAACGTTCACGCACCTCGAAGTTACCAAAACCGATCAGTTGAATTTTATCACCGTTTTTAAGTGCATCTAAGATCGTATCAAAAACAGAGTCAACTGCTTTTGTAGCGTCTTTTTTAGACAATTCGCTTGCTTCTGCAACCGCATTGATAAGTTCTGTTTTGTTCATGCCTTTCACCTCCTCCCAAAAGGAATACATTCAGTTCGTTTATTATCATTTCTTCACAGTTCAGTCTGATTCTAAACCTGTCTCAGAAAAAAATCAGAGCAGGCAAGAAAGACAATTAAACGGCTTTTTACGAAAAACTGCACTCTGAGGAATGTTTGTCCAACAAAGTGAAGAATTTCTGTATGTAGAGTAACACATATAAAAAGCCATATCAAGCATTTTAAAGCGTCAATCCCTTGCTCGTCAAGGATTTAACGTGATTTATCGAACAAATATTCCTTTTTTTACTTTTTTCATCCTATTCTTTGATCCTTTTCCATTATTAAGAGCAAAGAAAAAAGACCTCCCATTCTATAAAGAGGTCTTGCGGTATTACAGGATGATGGCGATTAAGCCGCCTGAGCCTTCGTTTATAATTCTTTCTAACGTTTCTTTTAATTTGTACCGTGCGTTTTCAGGCATTAATGACAGCTTTGCCTGAATCCCCTCTCTTACAATTGAGCTCAGTGATCTTCCGAAGATATCGGAGTTCCAGATGGAGAGCGGATCATCCTCAAAGTCTTGCATCAAATAGCGTACAAGCTCTTCGCTTTGTTTTTCCGTTCCGATAATCGGCGCGAACTCGCTTTCGACGTCTACTTTGATCATATGGATCGACGGAGCGACAGCTTTCAGCCTCACACCGAATCGTGAGCCCTGCCGTATAATTTCCGGCTCATCGAGACTCATATCTGTTAAAGCAGGCGCTGCAATGCCGTATCCCGTCTGTTTGACCATTTTTAAGGCATCGGACACTTGATCATATTCTGTTTTCGCATGGGCGAAGTCCTGCATGAGCTCAAGCAGATGGTCTCTTCCTCTGATTTCAACGCCCACCACTTCTTTCAGGATTTGATCATATAATTGGTCCGGCGCGTACAAATCAATTTCAGCCACCCCTTGGCCCAGCTCGATTCCGGCTAACCCGGCACTTTCAATGAACTCAAACTCGCTGAATTGGCCGACAACCCTGTCTACATCCCTGAGACGCTTAATATCCTTAACGGTTTCCTTCACGGATTCCTGATAGCTTTCACGCAGCCAATGGTTTTCTTTCAGCACCATTACCCAGCTTGGGAGATTGACATTCACTTCAAGCACCGGAAACTCGTAGAGGGCCTCTCTGAGCACATTCAGCACATCTGTTTCCCGCATGCTTTCTACGCTCATTGCCAATACCGGGATATCATATTTTTCGCTTAAATCCTGGCGCATGGCTTCTGTTTCCGGGTGATACGGCCTCACTGAGTTGATGACCATAATAAAGGGTTTGCCAACCTCTTTCAGCTCTTCAATAACTCTTTCTTCAGCCTCTATATAGTCACTTCTGGCGATATCCCCAATGGTGCCGTCTGTCGTAATGACAACTCCGATGGTCGAGTGTTCCTGAATGACTTTTCGTGTGCCGATTTCAGCAGCCTCATGAAATGGGATCGGTTCTTCGTACCAAGGCGTATTAATCATCCGCGGCCCGTTTTCATCTTCATATCCTTTTGCACCGGGAACTGTGTAACCTACACAATCTACTAATCTTATATTGACATCGAGTCCGTCTGACACATGAACAGACATCGCCTGATTCGGAACAAATTTAGGCTCTGTAGTCATAATCGTTTTGCCGGCTGCGCTTTGCGGCAGTTCATCCTGCGCACGTGCCCGGTCTGCTTCGTTACTGATATTCGGGAGCACCACAAGCTCCATAAATTTCTTAATAAACGTGGATTTTCCTGTACGGACAGCACCTACGACTCCTAAGTATATATCGCCTCCTGTTCGTTCAGCGATATCCTTGAAAATATCGACCTTTTCCAAGTGATCCCCTCCCGGACTTCCTATCCTTCTCAATTTTATTAAGCTCTTTCAATCAAACACAGGACACTATATGTGTATGACGTTGTCCTATTTCAATATGACATCTTTAGAAAATTTCCCATCCACAATCTATTAAAGTATAAAAAAACCTTTCTCCCTATTTGTATGCAAGGGAGAAAGGTTCATTCCTTTTTCATATCATTTTCTAAAAAAACAGGTTCCTGTTTGTCATTTACCGTATATTTCACAGAAAACGCGGGGACAAAGGGGGTTTCTTGCCAAATCATATCCTGGATTTCAGAACCGGGTTTAAACGTTTTTTTGCTTTTTTTGAGGCAAGAAGCCAGCTCAGTCCGGTAATCGGCATATATTTCTCCGTCTCCGTCAATCATAAGCGGCAAGGAATTCCCTGAGATTGGGCTTGTCACTGTAAGAGAGCTTCCATCCCCAAGCTTCTTCCCATCGAGTGTAAATAAATCACGTGATAGCACATCCTTGTAAGGCGGATATTGATGCTCCTGGCGGTACATTTGGACGCGCAATTTCACATCGCGGATTTTTTCAGCCATCTTTAGATCAATCAATTTAACAGTCGGATCGTTCTCTACGTCAACAAGCACATATTGATAGTCTCCTCCGCTTTCATATGCCGTGCTTGGAGGTTCGGCTATATATCTCGGCGCTAAACGGTTAAAGTCTATCGGATACTTTTGATATAGCGGTGTCGACATATCTTTTGTTTGAATGGGAAGCAGCCCTCCATTAGCCTTTTGAAATTCATCAACAGCAGACTGAACCTGCTTTAGCTGGTCCTGATAAGGAATGGCATGTACACTGCTTTTCCGCTCATTCGGATATAAACACCCCGATAAAAACACGACTGCCGCAAAAATTATAGCGCACTTCAGTTTACCCATACAGCACTTCCTTTTACAGCTTTATTCATTGACGGGGCCGCTGAATACCACGAAAAACACAATAATTCCAGATATGAGCATACACATGTAAGCAAAAGACGATACCGCAATCTTCAGAAACCGATTTTGAAACTTAAACCGGCTTAAATAGATGGAAGCTACAGCCAGAAACATCAGACCCATGGACCCCAGTGCAAACCACATTTTCATCAATGCCAGACTCAATGACCTGCGCCTCCCCGATATGTATGATGTAAGCGTTATATTTTAATTTTAATATACAGCCCCGGAAAAGATCAACCAGATTTTCCATCCTTTGATAGAACAAAAAAAACTGAAGCAAAGAGGGGGACCTTCACTTCAGTCAAATTGACTATATTCACCTGCACGTTTAAGAAACACTCTCTTGGACTTCGATGCTATAGTATGCGACTTGACACACAGATGCATCCTCTATTGCCTAAATCGGCAAAATGTTTCAGGAGATCCCAAGACTTGGGTGTTCTTCTGTTTTTCGAGCTTTCGTTCAATTAAGATATGCGGTCTTCAATACGATTGACACTTTTACTTCACTTGATTTTCAAACGTATTGACCAGATCCTCCATCTCGTGGGTTTTGCCCCTCGCCATTAAAGATTCAACAGCAGTTTCCACTTTTTGTCCGTTAAATAGAACTTGATGGAGTGCTTCTGTAATCGGCATTTTCACATCATATTTCTTCGAAAGCTGGTAAGCCGCTTTTGTCGTGCGGACGCCTTCGACTACCATTCCCATCTCTTCGAGTACGTCTTCAAGCTTGTAGCCCTTTCCAAGCAAATTGCCGGCACGCCAGTTTCTGGAATGTACACTTGTGCACGTAACAATCAGATCGCCTACTCCTGTCAATCCAGAAAACGTCAGGGGATTCCCGCCCATTTTCGTTCCGAGTCTCGCGATTTCGGCAAGTCCGCGTGTAATCAAAGCCGCTTTGGCATTGTCGCCATACCCTAAACCGTCTGTAATTCCTGCGGCGAGGGCAATAATATTTTTTAAAGCCCCCCCGATTTCAACTCCGATAATGTCAGGGTTTGTGTACACCCGGAAATTGTGATTAATAAATAAATCCTGCACCTCTTCTGCTGCCCGCATGCTCTTTGAAGATGCAGTAACGGTCGTCGGATGCCGCAGCCCCACTTCTTCCGCATGGCTCGGTCCGGAAAGAACAACAATATCCTTTCTGGCATCGCTCGGGAGCTCAATTTCCATAATCTCAGAAATGCGCAGGAGCGAATCAGGTTCTATGCCTTTGCTGACATGAACAAAGACTGCCTTTTTCGTTATAAAAGGCACAGCCTGTCTCAGCACTTCCCGAATCGCTTTTGTCGGAACCGCAACGATAATGAAATCTGCATCCGAAACAGCTTTCTCGATATCCGTTGTTGCCTCTATTGATTCAGGAAGCTTGACGTTCGGCAAATAATCCTTATTTTCATGGAGATCATTGATTTGATGAATCAGATCTGCACGGTGCCCCCACATGGTTACATTGTGATGATTATCAGCTAACACTAAAGCCAGTGCCGTCCCCCAGCTTCCCGCTCCGAGCATAGTGACTCTTTTCATATTTGCTTCACACCTTTTTATTTTCTAGCTCTTGCAAATATTTTAATTGGTGTTCCTTCAAAACCGAACGCATCTCTGATTCGGTTTTCTAAAAAGCGTTCGTACGAAAAATGCATCAATTCCGGATCGTTTACAAACACAACGAAACTCGGCGGCTTTACCGACACTTGAGTCGCATAATAAATCTTCAAACGAGAACCGTTATGAGTCGGCGTCGGATTCATTGCCACAGCATCCATAATGACATCATTTAAGACATTCGTTTGAACTCGAAGTGAATGGTTTTCGCTCGCTTTAATAATCGCAGGCATCAGCGTATGGATCCGTTTTGTCGTTAAGGCTGACATGAATAGGATTGGTGCATAATCAAGAAATTGAAAATGATCACGGATATTTTCTTCAAATTCTTTCATCGTGCTTTCATCTTTGTCAACAGCATCCCATTTGTTTACGACAATTACGACTGCCTTGCCCGCTTCGTGTGCATAACCGGCGATGCGCTTGTCCTGTTCAATAATGCCTTCTTCGCCATCCAGCACAACCGCAACGACTTCTGAGCGGTCGATTGCTTTCAGCGCGCGCAGCACACTGTACTTTTCAGTCGTTTCATAGACTTTCCCTTTTTTTCGCATACCGGCAGTATCGACAATGACAAACTCCTGCTGGTTGTACGTAAATGCCGTATCAACAGCATCTCTTGTCGTTCCCGCCACGTTGCTCACAATGACGCGCTCTTCGCCGAGCATCGCATTCACAAGTGAGGACTTTCCGACATTCGGGCGCCCGATCAGGCAAAATTGAACAACTTCTTCATCATATTTCGTTTCAGGAATGTTTTTAAAATGCTCTGCAACGGCATCCAGTAAATCACCCAGTCCGAGTCCGTGTGTTCCCGAAATTGGATACGGCTCGCCAAAGCCAAGCGAATAAAAATCATAAATATTCGCTCTCATTTCTGTGTTATCCAGTTTATTAACTGCCAAAACAACAGGCTTTTTCGTGCGGTACAAAATTTTTGCTACTTCTTCATCAGCAGCTGTTACGCCTTCACGGCCATTCACCATAAAAATAATGACGTCCGCTTCATCCATGGCGATTTCAGCCTGCTGGCGAATTTGCGCTAAGAACGGCTCATCACCGATATCAATACCGCCAGTATCAATCAAATTAAAATCATAATTCAGCCATTCAGCCGAGCTGTATATCCGATCCCTTGTCACACCAGGGGTATCTTCTACTATTGAAATTCTTTCTCCCGCAATCCGGTTAAAGATTGTGGATTTTCCTACATTTGGTCTCCCGACAATGGCTACGACAGGTTTACCCATAGTACCCTTCCTTTCGATCCAGCCGCTTTCATTTTTACATAAATTTTCAACCGGTTATTAAAATCATTTCATTCACTTTTATGAAAAGAAACCCTTCAGAGGAAGGGCTTAACTCATTTATTATATCAGTTTTTACTGGGATCACAACTATTCTTAAAAATGTTTCACGATCAAATACACGTCATCCCCAATTCTATGCGCTATTCCATCAAGGATCGCCTCAAGATTTTTAGCGAAAAGCTCCATCTCCTTTTGGTCATTGCAAAAAAAGACAGGCGCTCCTCCCGCAGCCCGGTTTCGGTTAGTCGTGATCACAGACAAAATCACTTTCGTGAGAGATTCGCTCATCCTATCACCTTATCCTGCTTTTTGATAAATTCCGTCGGCATTCTGATTGCGTTTTCCAAGGTTGGAACATTGCTGATGATCTGAACAGCCGTTTCGGGGTGGTTAATTTGCGGCAGAACAAAGACTGCCACTCTCCCGTCATTTAAATCCCGTTTTGCAATGGGCGTCAGAGACGGCTCGCCTGAGTCCCGATAAACCCCGAGCACATTGGAAACATCAAATAAAATCGCCTGGCGCTGCCCTAAGTTGGCAATCGTCGCTGCTGAATTAAAGTTTTTCGGCGTTAAAATAAAGCCCATGCCATGCTTTAAAATCAGCTCCTGTTTCTCCGGAAGCCCGATATTCATCATATAAATATTATCAACAAACAGTCCCGGACCGTCAAAGTGAGGCTTTATGTACTCAATGTCTACAATATCCTTCAATACACTGCCCGACATAAATTTCATTGCCAGCAAAAAACAAACAATAGCCGCTATAATTGCAGCCCAAATGGATAAAAACACATACGCAGAGGTTGTCAAAAGCGCTGTAAAGATCACAATATAATTTCTGCTTTCAAACGCAATGGCAATTCCCTCAATATATGTGCTTCCCCTTGAGACAAGTTCATACGAATCCATTTGCGTCAGCGTGTTCCGCTCCATGTTTCGGACATCTCTAAATTGCGTCGCGGCTAACGTTAAAAATGTGATGGCCGTAAATTCCTCCTGCAAAAGCGCCGGCATAATAATTGCCCCTAAACCAGCCGCGATCAGCCCTAGTGCAATATGAATGACTTTCCCATGAATATAGGTCGGATACTGGCGGTAATCCGTTTTCAGCATATAAAGCCGTGTTGCTACTCCGGCAATGACCCCAGCAATAATCGGATAGATGTAATCACTCATGACATTTTGGTAGCTCCTTTGTTTGATCTTTTGCTTTTTTGACCAATTTGGCTTGCGAGCTGTTCGTATTTGGATATGCCAAACAGCAATATCATGCCCGCAGAACACGCATTCAGCCATTGAAAGCCGCCGACAGCCAATCCCCCAGCCAACTTCTGAATCACAAACGAATACACCAGTTCGCCTTGGCACATCCCTAGGACAAATAAGGTAAGCTGCTTCTCGAAATCCCTTTCAACTGAAGCTGTCAAAAGCACTAATAATATAACGGCAACCCACTCAGGTTTTATGATGAACCAAACCGGATCATATAATGCAAAAAGATAGACAAACGCATACCCGCCAACAAGCGTCAGAAAGACCATGAGATAACGAAAACGATACATTCCCAAATACCCGGCATAGACACACCCGCAGACGAAAAACATCATATAAGCAGCATTCAGGGAAAAATATAAAGTAATGTCATGTATGCTTAGGATTATATTAGTCAAAATAAAGACAGAGACGGCAAATCGTCTTTTCGTCTTTTCAAAAATAAATGTTGTCAGGACCCACAGAAACCACATTGACCAATAGTAATAAAATTGTTCCATATTGCTTCCTCCATACTCCCAGTATGGAACCCAAGCGCTTTTTTTAAACAATCCATCTCACATTAAGGAGCATGATCATGGGAAAAGACAGACAGGAGAAAAAACTCAAAGCTTCTGGCAGAGTCGAATCAGACCGAGACCAGTCCATTCACTATGACGGAGCGACAAGCCTTGAACAAAACGGAAGCTTCAAAAAGCGAAAATCATAAAACAAAAAGCCCAAAACTCATAAGTTTTGGGCTTTAATATTTATCGCACACTATAGCTGGACGTATCGATCCCTCTCTCTGTAAGCCAATGATGGGTTTCACCTTTGATCACAAGAGGCGCCTTTTGCAAATCAGAAATCGTTCTGGCGCCCAGCACGGTCATAATCATTTTCAATTCCTCAAGGATCAGCTGAATCTCCTCAAGCAGTCCTTCCTCGCCGCTGTCAGTCAGTGCTTTTAAAAAATGTCCTGCCATTCCGGTGCAAGAGGCCCCAAGCGCAATTGCCTTCGCCACATCAAGCGCATCCTGCAGGCCGCCGGACGCAATCATTGTGCTTGCGGGAAACGAAGAGCGGATTTCCGCCAAACTTGCGGCTGTCGAAATGCCCCACGAGTCAAAAAAAGTAATTTGCCGCTGTCTTCGGAGATTTTCGATTTTCGAAAAATTTGTACCCCCGTAACCGCCAATATCAACAGCTGCCGCTCCAGCTTCATACACCTTCCCTGCTGATTCTTTGCTCATACCGAAGCCGACTTCTTTCACAATGACTGGTACACTGACCTGGCTGCAAATTTGTTCAATACGGTTCAGAGCGCCACTAAAGCTTCGGTCTCCTTCAGGCATCACAATTTCCTGAATCACATTCAAGTGAATCTGCAGCGCATCCGCTCCAATCATATCAACTGCTTCCTTTGCATGATCAGCTGTCGCCTCGCTCCCCAGGTTGGCAAAAATCAGCCCGTTTGGGTTTTCCTTTCGAACGATTTCATACGAAACACGCTCTGAGGGATCTTTTAATGCGGACATTTGCGATCCGACAGCAAGAGGTATTCCAGCCTGACGAGCCGCTCGTGCAAGCGATTTATTTATTTCATATGTAAGTTGTCCGCCGCCGCCAGTCATTGCATTGATAAAAATCGGCGAACTGCTTGAAAGTTCGCCGATTTTTGTGGAAATATCTACTTGTTCTAATGCAAGATCGGGCAGACTGACATGAACAAACGTAATATCATCAAGACCCGTTTCCCGCTTTTGGCCGGTGGACAGGGCATGATTGATGTGTTGTCTTTTCCGTTCTGCTCGAGTCACGTTTATCACCAATTATTTTAGTTTATTCAGCTTATCTCCGATCAGATCTCCAAGCTGGAAGCCAGTGCTTGTTTCTTCCTTCGCCTGATATTGACGGTAATCTTCCTGATCGGCTTTAGGCGCTTCTTCAAGTT
The DNA here is from genome assembly GCF_021282335.1 of Bacillus sp. G16. NCBI lineage: Bacteria > Bacillati > Bacillota > Bacilli > Caryophanales > Bacillaceae > Bacillus > Bacillus sp. G16. Next base: position 249,968 of record NZ_JAJSOZ010000006.1, read on the forward strand.
CACGCATGCTTAATGAAATGCGCTCCTCATTTTCATTCACATCAAGAACCTTCACTTTTACAGTCTGTCCTTCTTCAAGGACTTCATGCGGCGTGCCGATGTGTTTATTAGAAATTTGAGAAATATGAACGAGACCTTCAACACCTGGAAGGATTTCAACAAAGGCACCGAAGCTTACTAGACGCTGCACAGTTCCTTCAAGCACATCACCAGGTTTCACTTTCTCGCCGATTTGGCTCCAAGGTCCAGGCAGTGTATCTTTGATAGATAAAGAAATACGTTCATTATCACGGTCAACCGATAATACTTTCACTTTTACTTCCTGTCCCTCTTCGACAACGTCAGACGGCTTCTCTACATGGGAGTGGGAAAGCTGTGAAATGTGTACAAGTCCGTCGATACCGCCGATATCAACAAACGCGCCAAAGTCAGTCAGGCGCTGTACTTTTCCATCCAGTACACTTCCAACTTCAAGAGACTGAAGAAGTTCTTGTTTTTTATTCGCTTGTTCACTTTCAACAACGGCACGGTGTGAAAGGATCACGCGGTTTTTATCACGGTCAAGCTCTACAACGAGCAGAGACAGTGTTTTCCCTTTATAGTCAGTAAAATCTTCAACGAAATGCGCTTCAACAAGTGATGCCGGGATAAAACCTCGAACGCCGATATCAACGACAAGGCCGCCTTTTACGACATCTTTTACTTCAGCTTCAAACACTTCTTTTGTTTCAAATTTTTTCTCAAGGTCTTCCCAAGCGCGGTCTGCATCAACAGCACGTTTAGATAAAATCAAAGCATCGTCTTCCACTTTTGTTACTTTCAGGTCAAGCTCGTCGTCTACTTTTACAACATCCGATGCTTTCTCTACATGAAGACTTGATAATTCACTGATTGGAATAATGCCGGACTGTTTGACATTGATAATTTCTACATCCACATGCTTGTCCTCTACCTTTGTCACAATCCCTTTAACTACATCTCCAACCTCTGGCACTTGAACATCAATTTGATTCATTTCCTCTGTCATTTGAATAACCTCCTTGGTCCAAACCTACACAGCTTAATTAAAACGGTTTGAAAGCTGAACATATAAACATGCCCGCTTTTAGCCGAATATGTATTAAAGAATCATCCAAAAAAGTTTTTTGAATGATCAATAAAAAGTTTTATTAGTATTAACTTCTAATAAAAGGACAGGTTTGTCAAGCAATAACATTCTTTCTTCGTTGAAAAATTCAAAAAAAGTGGCATTCGCCTTAATCAGCGGGACTTTTGCTCTACTGCCTCAAGGATTTTATCAGCTACTTCTTGAATAGAAAGAGATGTCGTGTCGATTTCAAGAGCGTCTTCTGCTTTGCGCAGGGGAGATACTTCGCGCTCTGAATCAAGCTTGTCTCTTCTTGCAATTTCCTCTATTAATGTTTCGTAGTTGACATCGAAGCCTTTTTTCATATTTTCTTCATAACGGCGTTTCGCTCTCTCTTCAACAGATGCCAAAAGAAAAATCTTCACTTCTGCATTCGGCAGCACGTGAGTCCCGATATCACGTCCATCCATGACGACGCCGCCTTTTTCCCCAAGCTGCTGCTGGCGCTTCACCATTTCTTCTCTGACGCTTCTATGCTTGGCCGCAATTGAAACTTGGTTGCTGACTTCATCTGTTCTGATCGCCTCAGTTACATCGGTGCCGTTAACGAGTACTTTTTGTCCTTCTTTTGTTGTAATCAGTTCAATGTTTGTCCGCTTTAGCAGCTCAGCCAGTTTTTCTTCATCTGTCAGATCAACGTTTTCCTGTAAAGCCGCGTACGTAATCGCCCGATACATCGCTCCTGTATCAATATATATGTACGATTTTTTCTCAGCCACAATTTTGGCAACGGTGCTTTTCCCCGCAGCTGCCGGGCCGTCGATTGCAATCGATAATTTCTTTTCCATAATTCCTCTCCTTGCTCTTTTCTCCTCTATGGATTGTATCACGAACTTTATGAAAAAGGGTGAAAAATTGATGAATAATTAATGTTTGAAGGTTTCAATCTTATTGTCCCCCTCCATGTTATCCACCCCTTCATATTGAATCACTTTTGATACATAAGGTTCAATATGCTGATAGTGAAAAAGAAATTGGACACTAAGTAAAATGATGGCCTGAATAAACAATATTTTAATTAGCAGCCGTTCAAATGTTTTCATCGGAGCACCTCCATCACAAATAGTATGGAAGTGTTTGCCGATGTTTATTCCATCCGGGCCTTTCTTCTCTTATTTAACTGGCGCCGGATGCAATATTGAAGCAGGAACTGCTGGTCACTTGCTGCGATTCCCGTATACTCAATGGTCATTTTACGTTTCCTGGATTTTGGATCATTAAAGATTCGTCTGACAACGGCTGCTGTTTCTATTTGACGTGCGTTCTCCTCTTCAGAAAGACTGATGATAAGGCGCAATGATTCTCCGGATTGAAAAGAACGGCCATCAGCTAAAATCACGGCGATGCCGCCTGCACTGATGTTATAGGAAAGTGTGTGGAACCCTTCTTTTTCATCTCCCGGCTTAATTTGCACATCCAATACCGCATCAGACCTTACATACTGGCGGCGCTGGATTCGTTTCATTTTTTCACGGGGAGGCACTTCAAGACAGATCATTTGAAGTTTGTCCTTCACTTTACCTTTTATGCGGCTTGTAAAGCGGTAAGGAACTTCGTCTTTGCCCACAAACTCTACCATTACTTCCATATCGTTATGTAAAATCACAGTTCGCCCTGTAACTACATCAACAGGGTACGCAATCAAAAGCTCATTGTTTTCGATGCTTACTGCCTTGCTCTTTGCCTTTTTCAATTCATTTTCTTCTATATATTCTAAATGTACATTTTCCCCAATCTCTATCATCATTGACTTCACTCTTTCGTATTCAAATATACTCACTTTTTATTAAAGCATGTAATGAAAAAAAGGAAAAGACATTTAGTCCTTTCCTCCTATTTTTTATAGGTCTTTATATATAGGTTCGGCATTTTTTAGTTTTTCAACCTTTTCTTCCGATCCGTCTTTAGCATTAATATACATCCTGAATGTGTCGTTTTCAATGGTTCCGAGCATTTCATAGCACAACACTTCTTGCCCAACTTCATTTGTAATCAAAGCGAGCCTTGTTTCCCTCACTTGTACATTTTTATTTAATTTGGATTTTGCTTCTTCTTCAGTAATGGCTGGCTTAGCTATGTTTCTTTTTCTGTGGGATGTTAGGAAGTCTCTTGCTGAAAAGCCGACAACCTCACCGTCGTCCAAGGCTACTTTCATGCGAATCGCTTCTGGGTACATCCGGACTTTATTTTCAACAGGAACATATGAAAATACGCCGATTTTATCATATTGGGCACTTTCATCAATTTCCAAATCATCTGTTTCAAATCTGTTTTTCTTTAAAAAGGCGAGCGCGCGGTTCGATCCGTCATTCAAACTGATTTTCTGATTTTTCACTTCTCTGTTTTGGATCAAATATACCGGATGCCCGCCCTTTTTCGTAATATCCATATAAATCGCTGCTTTATGGTCTGGGTCTTTCATGCTGATGCTATATACGTCGCGATTTGTTTTTTTTCCGCTCTTTACCACTTTAATTGAGTAATTATCATCCGGGGCAAAGCGCTCAGCAATTTGTTTTGCTTCCTGTTCGGAAATTTCTTTTCCTTTCAGATGGCCAAAGCCTTTCTCTTCTTTTTTTGTGCTTGTGAAACTCGGGCCTAGATCAGTTCCAGTGGAAAATGCACCAACATTTTTTTCGACAGTTTTAAAGCTGTTGATAATCGTATTATCACTTTGTTTTTCGTCAGAAGCCAGCGCCATCTCTACGTCCATCCAGCGAAGGTTTTTGCTCATGACAAGATGCTGAACATGACGCAGTTCATTTTGTATATCTTCGGATTGCTGATATAGCTTATTTAGTGATGTATACTCTTTTTTATCAAGCGGCTTTTGGTCCAAATCTCTGACTGACGTTTTATAACTGAAATCGCCGATCTTTGATAATAGCTCTTCTGTTTTGTTAAACGGCATTAATGTAAGCGGCAGCTGACTGACACTATTATGAGCTTCAGATGTAATCCTCCACACATCTACCAATGCAGGTGACAGCGATTTTTGGCTGTTCATAGCAAGTGTTGTTCCGATTTTATCATGAAGCTGATCCATCTGATAGGTAAGTTCATGAAACGCCCGCTGATAGTTATTTTCAGCATGAAGAAGAACTGCGTCTTTTTCCTGGTGCTCTTTGTATCCCCAGTAGCTTGTACCGACAATTGCAATACCGAGCACGGCGATTAAAATTCCTCTGATCATTTATCACACCTCTTTTTATGCTTTCTCATGTCCTGCTACTCACAGAAAATGTGTTTACCGATTCTTTTAATCTGCGGACGCCCCCAAATCCACGGACTTGTAGCTGTATCCGGGTTAAAGTAGTACAGCGCTTCCTCTGATGGGTCCCAGCCATTGATGGCATCCAATACTGCTTCTCGGGCCGTTTCATTAGGCTGCATGTAAATTTGCCCGTCGGCTACTGCTGTGAAGGCAAGCGGCTCAAAAATAACCCCGGCCACAGAATTCGGAAATAACGGGCTGTTCAATCGGTTCAAAATGACTGCTGCAATGGCAACCTGCCCCTCGTACGGCTCACCCCGGGCTTCGCCATAAACTGCCTGAGAAAGCAGCCTGATATCATTGTTGGAAAACCCGCCAGGCATGTTGGCAGCGACCGCATCCTGTTTTCTTGCTTTTGCAGGTGTATTGTTTTGTTGTTTATTCGCTTTAGGCTGCTGCGTTGTTTTTTCCGCAGGCTGTTTCTGCCGCGCCTCTGCTTGCTGTCTTGCTTTTTGTGTTGCTGCTTTTGATGGTTTCGTCTGGTATTTCAGCGGAATTTTTCCGTAATGTGTGAATGTATTCCCTTTTTGAAGCTGCTGCATGACATATTCACGATAGTATTTAGATTTAGATATTAGGGTTTGCTTTGTTTTAGCTCCGACAAGGCCGTCAACCTCTTTTAACCCGAATTGATCCTGAAAATTTCGAACTGCCCAGTACGTTCCCCATCCATAAACCCCGTCAATTTTTCCGTTATAGTATCCATTGTATTGAAGGCGCGCCTGGAGTTCGACCACATCGTCTCCTGTTGCCCCTCTTTGAATGACCTGATTCGAAAAGGCAGCGATGGTTTCAGTATTGATAAACGTCGTTATTGTAAAGGAAAAAAGGATGAGACATGCCATAATCGATCCTTTGGACTTCATCTTTTTCAAGCCTCCTACAGCAAATTTTTAAGTGTAATCGTATTTTCTGTAACGAGGTTATTTTTATACACTCTTTCCTTGTTATCCCTCAAAACATAAAATCTCATTTGATAAATCGGCACATAAAAAAGCCGCACGGTTTCTGTGCGGCTTCTATATTTGCATCATATTGACGGAACGGGCTTTTTTCGCTTTGCGTAAACCAAACCACCATAAAAATAACATAAATGGGAGCATATAATAAATCCAATTACTGAGTGCTGTGAGGATAAAATCATACGATCCATGCAAAAGTGACGGGACTGCTAAAGAAAGAATAAGCCACTTCACACGCGTCTTATCAGCGGAAAAACGGGCTTTCCCAAGGTAAAATCCCATAATAACGCCTATCAAGGCATGGCATGAAACGGGCAGCAGCGCCCTGACGAACGCATGCTCCACGCCGTGACCGATTAAGTATAGAATATTTTCGAGGGTTGCAAAACCGAGCGATACACTGGCCCCGTACACAATCCCGTCATAATGCTCATCAAAGTGGGCATGCGGGTAAACACTGACCATCAAAATAAACCATTTTAATGATTCCTCCAAAAACCCCGAAGATAAAAAAGAAACGAAAAAGCTTCCGCCTCCCACATTCTCTTTTTCAAGCACGTACTGGATAAACATCGTGGGAAATACAAGAACAACCCCTAGAAAAAACGATCGAAGCACCATATGTACAGGTTCATTATCATACTGATCTTTTAAATAAAAATAACTTAACAGCGCGATGCCGGGGGCAATTCCTGCAGAGATGATTGCAAACATCAGGCAACCTCTTTCCTTTATATTCCTAAGTCTATCCTACCATGTTGTTTATGATTTTACATCTGTCTACACTTAAAAAAACAAAAAGAGCATACGAATTCATCATATGCTCCCTTTCTTTAATGATTTTCTCTTTTTGCGATTTCCTCTGCGATATGTCCCCCATGAAACCTGCCGTTTTCAATAAATATTTCATTTGCATTGTTCCCCGCAGCAATAACCCCTGCAATAAAAATACCTTCAACGTTTGTTTCCATGGTCTCTTCATTGAAAAACGGACGTCCTGTTTCTTTATCAATTTCAACACCCATTTTTTCAAGAAATTGATGGTCGGGATGATAGCCTGTCATGGCAAATACAAAATCATTTTTAATGGTGATGATTTCCTTCTCGCCGGAGCGGAATACAACTTCATCCTCGGTGATTTTTTCTACACAAGCGCCAAATTCCATACGGATTGTTCCGTTTCTGACTAGCGATTCAAACTCAGGCAGAATCCAAGGCTTAATGCTTGGCGAATACTCATTGCCCCTGTATAAAACTGTGACACGCGCTCCAGATTTCACGAGTTCAAGCGCAGCGTCTACACTTGAGTTTTTCCCGCCGATGACGACGACATCTTTGTCAAAGTACGGATGGCCTTCTTTAAAATAATGGAATACTTTCGGCAAATCCTCACCGGGTACGTTCATATAGTTTGGATGATCATAATAGCCTGTTGCAATAATACAATATGGTGTCGTGTAAGTTCCTTTTGACGTCTCTATCACGAATGTATTGTTTTCCGCCTTCGTCACTTTATGAACCATTTCAAACGCATTTACACGGATGTTTTTCCGCTTGACCACTTCCCGGTAATACGACAAAGCCTGAATTCTGACAGGCTTTCTGTTTTCCGTAATAAATGCCACGTCTCCGATTTCAAGCTTTTCACTTGAGCTGAAAAAGGTTTGATGCGTCGGGTAATTGTAAATGCTGTTAACGACATTGCCTTTTTCGATGACGAGGGCCTCAATGCCAATTTGTTTTAGGTGAATGGCAGCAGATAATCCGCAAGGTCCTCCGCCTATAATTATTGCTTTTTCTTGAATCATTTCCGTCAACTCCTGCGATTGGCATTTCATCATATTTTTCTATTTCCGAATAAAAAAATCTCCTATTTTATCATAGGAGATTTTTTATTTTTATGCAAATCATCAACTTATATCCAGCCTCTAAAACGCGAAGCTTCAGCCATTTTGCGAACGCCGACCATATAAGCAGCGAGTCTCATGTCAATTCTTCGGTTTTTAGCCATTTCATAAATATTGTTAAATGATTTGACCATCATTTTTTCTAATTTTTCTTCTACTTCTTCTTCACTCCAGTAGAAGCCTTGATTATTCTGAACCCACTCAAAATAAGAAACCGTTACGCCGCCGGCACTTGCCAGCACATCTGGTACAAGCAGAATGTCCCGGTCTGAAAGAATTTTTGTTCCTTCAAGTGTCGTTGGCCCGTTTGCCGCTTCAACGACAATTTCAGCCCGGATATTATGGGCATTTTCTTCTGTAATTTGATTTTCAATCGCAGCAGGAACGAGGATATCACAATCCAGCTCCAGCAGTTCTTGGTTCGTAATGGTATCGTTGAAAAGCTTTGTTACGGTACCGAAGCTGTCGCGGCGGTCGAGTAAGTAATCGATATCGAGTCCTTCTGGATCGTAAAGTCCGCCATACGCATCTGAGATGCCGACAACCTTTGCCCCTGCATCGTGCATAAATTTCGACAAATAGCTTCCCGCGTTTCCGAAGCCTTGGACAACGACACGCGCACCTTTAATATCGATGCCTTTTTTCTTAGCCGCTTCTTTAATGCAGATGGTTACACCCTTTGCTGTCGCAGATTCTCTCCCGTGAGATCCGCCAAGCACAAGCGGCTTGCCTGTAATAAATCCAGGCGAATTAAATTCATCAATTCTTGAATACTCATCCATCATCCAAGCCATGATTTGTGAGTTTGTAAATACATCCGGCGCCGGCACGTCTTTCGTCGGACCGACAATTTGGCTGATTGCTCTGACATACCCTCTGCTCAGACGCTCCAGCTCTCTAAACGACATATCCCTTGGATCACAAACAATTCCGCCTTTACCACCGCCATATGGAAGATCAATTATGCCGCATTTTAAACTCATCCAAATAGAAAGCGCCTTCACCTCTTTTTCTGTTACGTTCGGGTGAAAACGTATCCCGCCTTTCGTCGGACCGACAGAGTCATTGTGCTGCGCACGATAACCTGTGAAAATTTTTACTGAACCGTCGTCCATACGAACAGGTATTTTTACCGTTAATAATCTCATCGGCTCCTTTAACAGTTCGTACACTTCTTCAGGATATCCCAATTTCTCCAGAGCCTTATGTATTACGGTTTGGGTTGATTTTAATACATCAAGTTTGTCCTCTTCTGTATGACCGGTGTTTCGATCGGCTGCCATTTGAGTTAACCTCCTAGAATCTTCTGTTTCTCACATGCTCCCTTTCAGAGAATAGTATACACCTTCATATGATCTGTGCATAGAATAAACGTTATGTTTTTCCATGTTTTTTAACGAAAAAAAACTGCTGTGAAATCAGCAGTTTTTCGTGCGTTCTTATGAAAAATGAGTCTGTATCGTCTCGACGGCATTACCGTCCATAATGAGCTTACCATACTCTTGCAAGCGATAAATCGTTAAAGTTGTCGGATTGCCGTATTCAGCCAGAACCGCCACAACCCCCTCAGCCGTATGTGATCCCAGGTCTTCAAGGCTTAAAAAGTACTGTCCGTCATAGTGGTAGACAGTTCCCCCTGTGATACCGATTCGCTGTAAGCTTTCTGAAAGCTGAATGATATCTTCGAAGGAATGGAATTGATAAATGATGTCCGCGCTTTCATCAAGCTTGACTTGCATTTCGATGTAATCATCATCATACTCATCGTCTTCTGAATCGGCGTCTTGGTTTTTTGTTACGATCACTACCATCCCTTGTGCTTGGAGAGAATACACTTCCACTGCAATCGGTCCATTCGCTTCAAAGCCGAGCTCTGTATTAGCTTCATTCATCATATCTTTAAATAACTGGTGGACTTTAAATGAGTCCTTCCAGAGGTCTTCTTTTGTCAATCCCCGGTCTGTCAAATCATCGAGGGTTAAAAAGATTTTGATCTTATTATAATTCAGACGCTCAAGCCGCATAACGTTCCCTCCTGCCTCTACTTGCACACAAATCATATAACACATTATATGAGATGATGAGTCATAGGTTCTTAATTGTTATCAGTTTACACTGAGTTCACTAGTAAGACAAGCACAATGCAGTTTTTATTGCCTTATGGATTTTTGCTTTTGAGAAGTTATTCTGGCGCGCAAAGAGTCACAATGTGCGTTTCCGGCTCAGCACCTAAACGAAGAGGCACTTTTGTTGTGCCATATCCATTGCTGATCAGGTACGCCGCATTTTTAATCATGCCTGTTTTTCCAAGTTCATACGGGCCGAATTTTCCAAACCTGATCTGACCGCCATGGGTATGTCCGCTGAATATCGCATCAATACCATCAGCTTCATTGATTTGTTCATGGATCTCCGGGTTATGGCAAACCAGAATATTCAGCTGGCTTTTATCGAGTTCTTTAATGGCTTCCTCATAATGATCCATCTCCATCCTGATATCATCAACTCCGGCAATGCCTATCGTATGGCCGTTGTACGAAAACGGAACTGACTCATTCCTCAGAGTGATGACACCATGCACTTTGAATATAGAATACAGTTCATGCTGCCTGACTTCATAATCATTATTCCCCCACACAAATACGACAGGGACCCCGATAGCCGCGAGCCTTTTGATGTTTTCCTCGATTCTCGTACTAGACACTCCGCCCTCAGCTAAATCACCGCCGATGATAACAAGGTGAGGGGCATGGCTTCGCGCTTTTTCTAAAAGATCTTGATCGATGAGACGCTTGTGAATGTCTGAAATAAAAAAGATTGTAAGAGGCGGCTTGCCCTTCATTTTTGATAAAGGAAATGTATGTGTTTTCAGATGGTTGCCTTTTGCTGTTGAGTACATTTTTGCCGTCATTGCCGCTGCCGCCACAGTTAGCACACCGGCAATTTTCACTGATAGCTTCATAAAAACTCTCCATTCTTTTAGAACTTATCAATAAGACGGACAATAAAAAAAAGACGTTTCTATCGTTTGAGAAAACGCCCCATTTTATTTACTTTCAAAATATAGATTTATGTCATATTTGTGCTTCATCATTTGAAAGACAGACTCTCTCGCCTTCCATTTATCCGGCTGCGGCCAAAGGTCAGTGCTTTTCTGGATAATTTCGCATCTCAGTTTATGGAAATCACCCTCAGCTTTTTCTTCCTTTTTCTTAAAATAATATGAAGTGCAGTATGCAAAAGCGGTTGCCATCATCCAAAATAAATAAAAAGTATGGCTAAGCATTTCTTGAAGAACGAGCTGAGGCGCCGGGCTTTTGATCATGATCATCAGACATAATAAACCCAGGCAAATGAGTGAAGTCCATCGCCACCTGCGGCACTGTGCTGCATAATTTTCAAATTTTCGTTTTCGTTTCACCAGTGCTTGGAGCATCTGTTTGGTCGGCGCGTCTGTAAACTGATCCAGCTGATTCCATAAAGATTCCATACGCTTCACACCTTGTCCATTTTCATTGCTACAATATATGTGCGTAAAATAAAAAAATGCCCTTTAATCCACCAAGGGGATGTCCAATACTTGTCCGGTGTAGACATCATTTCCATTTAGATGGTTATACGCGCGAATTTTTTCTTCTCCTGACCTGCTTTTATAATACTTCATGGAAATGCGGTACAGCGTTTCTTTCTTCTGGACGGTGTGCTTGACAACGCGTTTCGGCTCGGGTTGAACTGGTTCAGCCGGCTGTTGTTCTTGCCGGGTTGCTGTTTGTTGGGAAGAGGAAGCAGCCGCGGCGGTTGCTTCCTCCTTATTTGCTGAGTCTTCTTTTTCCGCTACAGCAGGCTGTTTCTGATCAGTTGTTGTTTTTGCCGGCTCTTTTACCTTTGTATCCTCAGACTTTTTTTTTGACTCTTGCTGCAGTGCAGTCTCTTTGGTCACTTTGGTGTCTTCGTTATCCTTTTTTTCCTCTGATTTCGGCACAATCTCATATTTGCTTTGGCTGCTGTCGATAAAAACATCTTCATAATCATCATGATTATCCGGGTGGCTTTTGAGATAAAATAAGGTCACTAAAACGATAACCGGCACAAATACAAATAATACAGCGAGTACAGTGAATAATGGTGTTTTTGTTTTGCCTTGCTTTTTTTTCTGTTCTTTTTGATTTTTTACAGATTGTCTTGTCGGAAGGCTTTCTCCATCATCATCGACATAATCGTCCGCCAATGCGGCGGCGTTTTGATCTTCATAAAGATTCTGGGCTTTTCTTCTCTCTACTCTCGACATGTTCGTCATGTATATCCCTCCTCACATGTTCAAAACGAATCTGACAGGCAAACACAGCATCAATGATAAAATGTGCCGTCACCGGAACAAATAAGTTACCGGTCCATTCATATATCAGACCGAGCAAAAAGCTGATTGCTGTCACCATGATAAATAACAGCCATTTTGACAAATATCGAAAGTGCAGAACGGCAAATACAATGCTGGCCGCCCATAAACCGATATGAGTCTGAAGCACTCCTCTGAATAACATTTCTTCCGCGAAAGCAATCAGAAGCGTTAAAAATATAATATGAGGGATTGACCTCTTACTGAATATTTTTTTATTGATTCCGCCGTCATCATATAAATGAGGCGGACACCATTTCATTACTGCCATATCGGCTAAAATAACAATAACCGCAACAGAAACACCATACCATATGATTCGCATATCGCGAATATCCCAGAGCTTTAGTACGTCCCTTGCATCCGCAAAAAAGAACAATCCAGCTCCAGCTGCGACGATGATGATCAAAAGCTGCGTCAAATATAACTGCTTCAGCATATCACGGTCAGACATATACTGAATGAAATCCTTTTGCTGTTTCAGTTCAGCTCACCTACAGTCTGCAAGCTGAATATCCGTTGCAATTCCGAACTCCAGCTGTCTAATGGCGCCTTTTTACTCCGTTCTCCTTTTTGTTCATACAAGGATAGATCAAAACCGCAATGTGAACAGCACGGGAGGTTTCCGTCATCAGGCTCGTATGATTCATCAAAATAGGTTAACATAGATTGCCTTAAACAGCCATCACGCTGAAGCAGAAAAGATACGCGGCGCATTTTTTCCAGCTTCAGCTCCATGCGATATGAAATCTCCCGCTTTATCAGTTCAATTGATGTTTTCCCCTGCATAAAGAGATGAATCATCATACGGGCTTGTGTCTCTCCGACACCATACTGCATTAAGACATCACGCAGCCTTCTCTCATCCCGCTCCTCCGTCTCCTCAAGCACACGGATCACATTGGCGATTTCCTCATCTGTAACACTCTCCATTTGGATAATCTGCTCCTGCAATTCAAAATCCCCTGGCGCCCGCAGCAAAATGCTGACACTAGGTTTTCCATCGCGTCCCGCTCTGCCGATTTCCTGCATAAAAGCTTCAGCCGTCTGCGGGAGGTGAAAATGAATCACATATCTGATATCAGGTTTATCGACACCCATTCCAAACGCATTCGTACAACATATCACATCAAGCTGGTTATGAATAAACTGCTGCTGAATTAAAATCCTGTCGCCAGACTCCATACCGCCATGGTAAAAGTCGGCTCTGCTGCTCGTTTTGCTTTTAATTTCACTCGCTAATTCCTCAGCCCATTTCCGTGTCGGGCAATAAACAATTCCCGGACCTTGCAGGTTTTCAACCAGCTGAATGACCCTATTTATTTTTTCGGCAATATCTGCCGCATTTTCCACCCTGAGCGCGATGTTTGGGCGATTGACTGAGTTGAGATGCCGTTCGGCATGCTGCAGCTCTAGCAGGTTCATGACATCTTGCAGCGTATCCTTTGTAGCTGTAGCGGTCAATGCCAGAACGGGCGGGTGCCCAAGTTTTTTTCTCAGCTGTCCGAGCTTTGAATAGTCAGGTCTGAAGTCGTGTCCCCATTCAGATATACAATGCGCTTCATCAATTACGAATAAGCTGATCGGGACACTTTTCAATTTTTCCAATACATATGGCGACTGCAAAGCCTCAGGAGACAAGTACAAAAATTTATAGCGATGAATATGCTCCAAAACGAATTGTCTTTCCTGCCTGCTAAGCATGCTGTTCAAAGCGGCCGCACGCTTCTCACCACGTGCTTTCAGCTGCTGTACCTGATCCTCCATTAAAGAAAGCAATGGAGAAACGATTAATACCATGCCATCAAGCATATAGCCAGGCAGCTGGTAGCAAAGCGATTTTCCTCCCCCAGTCGGAAGCATCGCAATGGTATCCTTCCCGCTAAGTATGCTTCTAATAATGTCCTCCTGCCCTTTTTTAAAGGAAGTAAAACCAAAAAACTGATATAACGTTTGCTGTAATTTAGTCATATTGCTGCACCTGCTTCGTCAATGCCAGTCTGATTTGAAAGTAGCTGAATTGCTGCTCCAGGCCGTCGCGAATTTGTTTGATTTTGTTCGTCCGCATCCGCTTGGCAAACGCTGCAATGTGGAGCTGGTCTTCCGCTGATACATAGTCATCAATCATAAACGCAGGCTCATGGAGAGAAATCTCGACAATATGGTCTTCGATCGTCGCTGTTTTCAGCTTTCTGATTTCGGCAATTCGCTGTATCGGGATCCCTTGTTTGACCATCTGCCATGTTTTCCTCGTTGACTCTGTCAGGGCATTCTCTAAATACACATCAGAGAGGAGGTCCTTTAACAGAGAATGTTCACACTCCGGAAGAGAATGAATAAAATAATGTACCGAAGCCCAAAACATGACATAAACATACCATTCATCTTCTTTCAGCGTGTCAGCAAGCTGCCTGCTCGTATAACCGATCCTATCATGCGAGGTTAAGGAGTAGACAAAAATTTGCGCTGCTTTGTCATCAATCTTATGCAAATTCTCCTCCAGCATAGCAAAAAGGCTGTTTGCCATCTTTATATGATCCGTATTCCGGGACAGGTATTTCTTTACCCAGTGAAGTGTCTTATAATCGTTTGTGACAGGGATATACTGCCTGCTCCCTCGCTGTTTATGAGATAAGACTTGCACAAGCAGCGAAAGCCTTTTCCAAAGTACGCCAGCAGCCTGCTGGTAATAAGCGCCGTGGCAGTGAGTGGGCCAGGGGCGTTCACTGAGAGCATGACTCAAAGCTGCTGCGCCGCTGGCTGTCACCTTGTATGTATCTGTTTCAGGCATTGGTTCGAGATATGAATGCTGTTCAAGCTTGGTGAGTGACGCTGAAATATCGCTTCTCGAACATTGCTGAGCCATTCCAAAGTATTTTGCAGTCTGAAATAAGCCGGCATCTTGAATGGTTTGTGACGATCTTTTGCCTTTGAATAGGTGAAAAACAGCACTTCCCGACCGTTCTCCGTTTATTTTGCAAAGGCAATCGAGAACCATAATATCGAAGTAATTTAATGACAACCTATCCACCCACATTCTTCCTGACAAAAATCGTTGATTTGCTCTTTTTATTTTAACAGATTTTAAACAGAAATCGACGTTTAAAGTCATCATGAAGGGGGATGTTATGTAGATAACCCCTTATGTGATAAGCATTCTCAATCATTTTTCTGTTGAAATGTGGCAGCAACATCATTACAATAAGTAAGAGGAATAGGTGTTAAATTGATTAAATATAAAGATTGATCCATTTGTTCCACCAAGAACAATCTGGGAGGTTTTATTCATGGCAAAGTACACAATCGTAGACAAAGATACATGTATTGCATGCGGCGCTTGCGGAGCTGCTGCACCAGACATTTACGATTACGATGATGAAGGCATCGCGTTCGTAACGCTTGATGAAAACAAAGGCGTTGTCGAAGTTCCTGAGGTACTGGAAGAAGATATGATTGACGCATTTGAAGGATGCCCTACTGATTCCATCAAAGTGGCGGATGAGCCATTTGAAGGCGACCCGCTTAAATTTGAATAGAAGTAACAAAAAAGCTCCCCTGCGGGAGCTTTTTTTATTTAATGGATATGCGCGCTTCGCTGCTGTTCAATCCATGGCTTAAGCTTGATGAAAATAAGTGAGAATACTATTGTAATCACAATGCCTTTTATGATGTTAAACGGCAGGATACCTGCGACGACCGCTGTTTTCAGCGCGCTGTCAGATAATGCCGGTGAATGTAAAAACCACGTGTACGCCGGAAGAATCAGAACATAATTTAAAATACTCATTAAAATTGTCATCGCTGCAGTTCCCAGAAGCAGACTGACAGCCAAGCCCTTTGCTGAGTTCAGCTTTTTAAATAAGAAAGCAGTCGGCAATATAAAGAGTGTTCCTGCGATAAAATTCGCAATTTGTCCTACAGGAACTCCGGCCATGCTTCCTTGAATGATATATTGAAGAACGTTTTTTATCGCTTCTACGGCAATACCCGCCAAAGGTCCATAAATCAGAATGGCAATAATAGCGGGCACATCGCTAAAATCAATTTTTAAATAATCCGGAAGACCCGGAAACGGGAAATTTAACAGCATCAAAACAAATGCAATGCTGCTCAGCATACTAATCACAACTAATTTTTTTACTTTCACTTTACTCTCTCCTTTTCGATCACATCTTACTCGAAAACGGAAAGGTTCTTTTCCAGCCAATAAAAAAACCGCTTCATATATAAAAGCGGGGTTTCGAAAATTAGGCTAGGCAAAGAAACGTTTGAAAATCCAATTTCAAAACGCTTATGAACCTCCATCTTCTCCCATCCAGACTATACTGTCGGCTCCGGAATCTCACCGAATCCTGCTGTAAAAACAGCTCGCGGGCTTAGAGCCATCGGCTCATCACCGCCGGTAGGGAATTTCACCCTGCCCCGAAGATTGATCATATGAATTTAGTTCCATTATAAACGATAACTGGTTGGCTGTATAGAGAATTGCTTCAAATTATATATAATACTTGAAAGCTGTAAAAACATTGATTTTCAAGCTTTGCTTTTATCCTTTACTGCGTCAATACACGTTGACACTCTATTGAGAATATGTTAAATTATCAGATATTTAGTTTGTCAATTTAGGAGGAAATCTAACGATGTTTCGAGTATTGGTCTCAGACAAAATGAGCAACGACGGCTTACAACCACTTATTGAATCAGACTTTATTGAAATTGTTCAAAAAAACGTAGCAGATGCAGAGAATGAATTACATACTTTTGATGCTCTTTTGGTGCGTAGCGCGACAAAAGTAACAGAAGACCTTTTCAAAAAAATGACTTCTTTAAAAATTGTCGGAAGAGCCGGTGTCGGTGTAGATAATATCGACATTGACGAAGCGACTAAACACGGGGTAATCGTGATTAACGCTCCAAACGGCAACACCATTTCGACAGCTGAGCATACATTTGCGATGATCTCTTCTTTAATGAGACACATTCCTCAAGCTAATATCTCAGTGAAATCCAGAGAGTGGAACCGCACAGCTTATGTCGGTTCAGAGCTTTACGGAAAAACACTTGGGATTGTCGGATTAGGCCGAATCGGAAGCGAAATCGCACAGCGTGCGAGAGCGTTCGGTATGACCGTTCACGTTTTTGATCCCTTCTTAACTGAAGAAAGAGCAAAAAAAATCGGCGTAAACAGCCGTACATTTGAAGAAGTGCTTGAAAGCGCGGATATTATTACCGTACACACGCCTTTAACGAAAGAAACAAAAGGCTTATTGAATAAAGAAACGATTGCAAAAACGAAAAAAGGTGTTCGCTTAATTAACTGTGCGCGAGGCGGTATTATCGATGAAGCAGCACTTCTCGAAGCTTTGGAAAACGGGCATGTTGCCGGAGCGGCGCTTGACGTTTTTGAAGTTGAACCGCCAGTTGACAATAAACTCGTTGATCATCCATTAGTCATTGCCACTCCTCACTTGGGAGCATCGACTAAAGAAGCTCAGCTGAATGTCGCGGCTCAAGTGTCAGAAGAAGTTCTGCAGTTCGCAAAAGGTCTTCCTGTGATGTCAGCTATCAACCTGCCTGCCATGACAAAAGATGAATTCGCTAAGATTAAGCCTTACCATCAAATCGCAGGAAAAATTGGCAGCCTCGTATCCCAATGCATGAAAGAGCCGGTACAGGATGTTGCCATTCAATACGAAGGCACAATTGCCAAACTTGAAACATCGTTCATTACAAAAAGCCTTCTGTCAGGCTTTTTAAAACCGCGCGTTGACTCAACTGTTAACGAAGTCAATGCCGGGGGTGTCGCAAAAGAACGCGGCATCAGCTTCAGTGAAAAAATTTCCTCTTCTGAATCTGGATACGATAACTGCATCAGCGTAAAAGTGACAGGAGACCGCAGCACCTTTACTGTGACGGCTACGTATATTCCTCATTTCGGAGAGCGTATTGTCGAGATCAACGGATTTAATATCGATTTTTATCCGACGGGTCACTTGGTATATATCCAGCATCGGGATACAACAGGTGTCATCGGCCGAGTAGGACGTATTCTCGGAGATAACGATATTAACATTGCAACCATGCAGGTTGGCCGTAAAGAAAAAGGCGGAGAAGCCATCATGATGCTTTCCTTTGACAGACATCTGAAAGATAAAATTGTGAAAGAACTAACAGATGTTCCTGATATTGTGTCTGTAAAGCTCATTGACCTTCCATAATCAAAAAAACTCAAGCTGCATAGCTTGAGTTTTTTTATTGTTCTATACTCGTATGTTTTTGTGCAAAATGTCTAAGACACTCCTCAGCTCAGAAACAGGTATCTGACCAGGTGCCGACGCCTCTTCTCCCGCCCCAAAAGTGCAAGCTGATCCAAAAACCTCACCGCTCAGCCTGCTGATCAGTCCTGTTCCAGCCATTGACATTGTAATGATTGGACGGTCTGCATATTTTGTATTCATTGTATACGTCGCATCAAGCAGCGTTAAGAGATCTCCTGTATCATTCGGCATGACAGCCATTTTTGGAATATGCGCCCCTAAATCCTGCATTTTCCGAAGTCTCGAAAGAATCTCATCTTTCTCAGGCGTTTTCTCAAAATCATGATTCGACATCACCACATAAACATCGTTTTCTTCCGCCAGCGATACTAACGCTTTCACATTTGCATCTCCTGAAAATAATTCAATGTCAATAAGATCGATGTTTTTTGTTTGGACTGCCGCCTCCAGCAAAGCAAGATAGGAGCTTTCGTCCATTTCCATGCTCCCTCCTTCTTTATGGGTTCTGAATGTAAATAGAAACAGCTTGTCCGCTAAAGACTCCCGAAGCTTAGAAATCATTTTTGTGACGGCTTCTACGTCATTTGCTTTTTCAAAAACGTCGACTCGCCACTCCACTATGTCCGGATTCAGCAATTTTACAGCTTCTGCTTCATTCAAAATTTGTTTTTCCGTTTTTCCCATCAGCGGAACGATAATTTTCGGCATCCCTTCTCCGATGGAAACTCCTTTGATTGTTAACACGTTCACTCGTCTCAAATCCTTTCAATCGTTACCTTGTTTTATTATACACGCACAACTATTTTTTGAAAATTTCTATTATATGCAAAGCAACTAAAAAAGAGCCTGAAAGGGCCCTTTTTTAGTTTATGGAAATCGGATTTGGAGCAGCTGGTACCGGAATAGCATCTGATACGTCATATCTGCCGATTTTTTTTGTTCTGGTTTCCGTAAAGGTCACTTCTGTAAAACCAAACTCCTTTGCTGTTAAAAGTAGTCCCTCAAGCATTAAAATACCGGCAATAGAATCCTCAACTTCTGATTCTTTTGAGAAGTTGATATATAAGTGTTTCTGTTTCTTCGTTACAGATTGAACAGCACCCTCCTGAATAAGAGGAGTTGTATCTTTTTGGCTGCTCGATTCCATTTCCTTAACCGCTTCTTTTACTGTATCAAACGTTTTTTCTGACGGAACGAGAAAGTCTTGTCCTTGTTTATTTTGGTACAAGTAGTAGGCTCTTTTCGACTGTTTTGGAATAGGAATTTCCGTAAAAGTGCCATATGAACCAATATCGGCACCGTCCTCATTTTTTTGATCCGATAAAAATTTTATTTTTTCATAAGGACTCCACTTTAAGGATTCTTTCAGCAGTTTTTTTAACAGTGTATCATCTTTTACAGAAAAAGCCGTAATGAGCTGATGGACTCGTATACTTAATTCCTTTTGCTTTGGTTTTTCCTTTATCTCTACTTCATCTATGAAGGATGGAATCGTAATAGGATGATCAAGGATATCCAATTCACTACTTTTAGACAGCATATCCTGTATCGTTTGGTCTGCGTTTGTTTTTTTAATGCTGATGGGTATAATTGCGGATGTTTCGGCATCAGCAATCGCTACAGTGGTGTAATTGTTCTGTTCCTTTTCAGGAACAACAAACGATGTCTGATCCAGGGATAATGCAGCTTTTGGGCTGTCTGCTGTCTCAGTTTTCGTCACAGCGTTCTCTTGGGACGCATCTTTTTGTTGAGGTTGTGCCTGATCAAAGAAATGAGGAGAAATAATGAAGGCGATATAAACCGCAATTGCAGTGGCACACGCGGGGCCAATCCACCTAACAGCGGGCTTTTTTTTGCTTTTAGCCATCGTCAGCAGATTGTAAATATCCTGAGGCGAACGATGGTCTTTAACTGCCGGAAGTTGACTTAACAACTCCTTTATCTGTTCTTCGTTCCAATCTGACTTCATCATCCATTAGCTCCTCCCTCAAAAGCTCCATATGTTTCCGAAGTACTTTGAGCCCTCTGTGTTGGGTCGTTTTTACTTTGCTTTCCGAGAAGCGCAGAGCATTGGCTGTTTCCTGAATTGAATATCCCTGAATAAACCGCAAGATAATCACAGCTCTTTGATCGATCGTGCATTGATCAAGCGCAGCATAAATTTCCCGGACATTTTCATGTTGAACCGCAAGTTCGTCCGGAAGCAATTGCTGATCTCTGACATCCTGTGTATCCCAATCAAACGTGCCGAGTATACGCTGTCTGATCGTCTGCTGTTTACGGAACCAGTCTATCGCAACATGGCGTGCGATCGACAAAAGCCATGTTTTTTCACTGCTTCTTCCTTCAAACGTATGGTAAGAATTTAATACCCGGATATAAACCTCCTGAAGAAGATCTTCTGCCTGGCTTTTATCCTTTACCATATAAAATAAAAATTGGTACAAATCTTGATGATATGTTTCATATAACAATTGAAAGGTTTCTTCCATTTGAAACCCCTCCGTTCACTTTTTTGTCGTATTAATAGCTTGAAAAGTTACATTACAACTATATTACGAGAAACTGGAATTTGGAAGGGAATTTATATTAACATATCCTTAAATTTTATTAATATTGGCTTTTAAAAAAACACCCGCTTAATCAGCAGGTGTTTCTTATGGAACAAGATTCTTCGGCAAATTCAGACCGGTTTTTATGGTTTTGTCGGAATATAAAATGTAAATGTCGTTCCTTTATCCATTCGGCTGTGCACCGTAATCGATCCATTGTGGGCTTCTACGATATTTTTAACGATAGCCAGTCCAAGCCCGGTTCCTGCTCTGCCTCTTGTCCGCGCTTTATCTGCCTTATAGAACCGCTCAAAGATAAATGGCAGGTCTTCTTCCGGTATGCCGGATCCAGAGTCTTTGATATCAATTTTCAATCCATCCTTCACAGAATGGACTGCAATGGAAACACTGCCCCCGGATGAAGTATGCCGCAGCGCGTTATCGATCAAATTGGTAAATACCTGCTCCATCTTGTCTTCATCAAACATAAACTCCTCTTCTGTGAGAGAAATATCTTGATGTAAAGCAATATTTTTTTCTTTAGCAACGCCGGAAAATTTCCGAATGATCTTCTCTAAAAATTCATTGACGTTGATATTATCGTAATGCAAGCCTGTATGGCCTGATTCCATTCGGGCTAAATCAAGCAAATCATTGACTAAGCGGCCCATTCGCAACGATTCGTCATAAATGATTTGGGCAATTTCTTTCCGGTCTTCTTCGGAGCTTGCAATATCATCGACAATTGCTTCACTGTATCCCTGAAGCATGGAGATCGGTGTTCTCAGCTCATGGCTGACATTTGCGATAAAATCTTCACGCAGCTTATCAAGGCGGCGTTCTTCAGTCATGTCGCGCAGCACGGCAACCGCTCCTCTGACATGCGATTCCGCATAAAGCGGCGACATCAAGAGCACCCATGATCTGCCTTGCAGCGTCATCTCAATCATTTGTTCTTTTTCAGTGCTGACAGCGTTTTGGAACAGCTCTTTTGCTTCAGGCGGAAGGTTATCGCCTTCTTTGATATTCATATTCTGCTCATAATACCAAGCCTGAAGAAAACGTTCAGCCGGCGGGTTTGTCACAAGAATCGTACCGTCAATATTAATGGTAATAACCCCGTCAGCCATACTGCTCAAAATGTTAGAAAGCTGTTCTTTTTCTTGATTGAGCGCATTAATATGAAAGTTAAGCTGCCGGCCCATTTGATTAAAAGCGGTTGCCAGTTCACCGATTTCATCCTGAGTTAAAATCGGGATTTTTGTATCGAACTTGCCTTTCGCCAAGTCTTGTGCGCCCTCTCTCATTTTTCGAAGCGGATACGTGACCCTGCTCGATAAAAAGAAAGCGAAAAACGTTGTCAGTACAATTGCAATCCCCGCGGCCAGAAAGATATAGCGGGTCGTGTGTTTTGTTGTATCTTTAACGGCAAGCAAAGACTGGGATAAAAAGACCATGCCTTTCTTTCCGTCTTTTTCATACGGGACACCTACAATCAGGCGTTCATTATCCGTGTCTGTATTGCTTAGCACCGTTCGTTTGCTTACTTTTTTATGATCTTGGAGAGCATTATTTAAATCTTTGTCATGCTGTATTTGCTCAACCGTAATGGACGACAGGCGATTTTTATCATTCGGAGAATACCAATACTTTTTCTCATCCTGAATGATGGCAATGCTTGTTAAGTTATCAGCGAGCTCCCAAGTGATTGATCTTGCCAGTGCCTGGTCCTCGTGATTTTCTATGATGACAGCAACTTTATTCGCAAGCTGTGTTAAATCATTCTCGGCTTCTTCCACATGGTAATTTTCAATAAATTCGAGCAAAAGAACCGTCAAAATGAATAATACGATCAAGACGAGTGAAAGGATCGTAAACCACAGCTTGCCTACTACGCTTTTCCAAAATTTCATTCAGCGCCTACCTCAAATTTATAGCCTACACCCCATACGGTGACAATTTTTTTCGCAGCTTCCGGAGATACCTTATTCAGTTTTTCTCTCAATCGTTTGACGTGAGTGTCTACTGTCCGCAGATCACCAAAAAACTCATATTGCCACACTTCTTTCAGCAGCTTTTCCCGATCATACACTTTATCAGGTGTTTTCGCTAAGAAGTATAGGAGCTCATACTCTTTCGGCGTCAGACTTACTTCTGTTCCATCAGCCGTTACACGGTGAGCATCATGGTCAATGGACAGATGTGAAAACACGAGCACATTTTTCGTCGGTGTATTGGCATTGAAATAAGAGGTTTGGGATGCTCTTCTCAAAAGGGCCTTTACCCGCAGCACGACTTCTCTCGGGCTGAACGGCTTGACAATATAATCATCTGTTCCCGCTTCAAACCCCTGCACCCGGTTTGCTTCTTCTCCTTTTGCGGTCAGCATGATAATTGGTGTCGCTTTTTTTTCACGAACTTGCCGGCACACTTCAATTCCGTCAGTCCCCGGCATCATCAGATCAAGCAAAATTAAGTCATAATTGGCTTCAAGCCCTTTGGCAATGGCTTCATCACCATTTTCCGCTTCGTCTATGACATAATTTTCACGTTCAAGATACATTCTTAAAAGGCGGCGAATTCTGGCTTCGTCATCAACTACTAATATTTTGGTTTCGTTCGTTTGGTCCATCGTTTTCCCCCTGCTTTCCTTCTGTTACTTTCATTTTATCAAATCGTGAGAAAGTTTGAGAACTGTGTCGCTTTCTTAGGACTATGCATAAGAATGAAGTCCGGCAAGCACTAGATTTACGAATATTAAATTAAACATAATAATAGCAAAACCGATTACGGCCAGCCATGCTGACTTCTCACCGTGCCAGCCTCTTGACAGTCTTAAATGCAAGTAAGCGGCATAGAACAAAAACGTGATCAGCGCCCAAACTTCCTTCGGGTCCCAGCCCCAAAATCTGGTCCACGCGAGCTGAGCCCAAATCATCGCAAAGATCAGCGCCCCGAGCGTAAAGATTGGAAATCCGATCGAAACGGCCCTGTAGCCAACTTCATCCACCAGATCAAGATTGACGTTTTTCACCAGCGGATGTAATAGAGCGCTGATTCTTTTTCTGATGATCAGACGAAGAACTCCGTACAAAACAAGGCCTGCTCCAAATGACCAAATGACGGTGTTCACCTTTCTGCCTGAGAAAAGGGCGGGAAGCTCAGCAAGCGGCTCCATTCTCCCCTCGGTCAAAAGCTCTCCCTGATGTGGGCCGACAAGTGCAGGCATTTCGTACACCATCACACTTTTTTCTTTATTTTTATCCACCCAGTTAAACTCCGCTTCATAGCCTGCAAGACGAAATGCCGATGTGATCGCAATAAAGGCGACGGTTGTGACCAGGATAAACATAATCGCTTCAAGCCAGAACGTTTTTTTGCTTGTTTTTGTCTGGTCTACATGCTTCAAAAGAAAGATGACACCTGCGACAAAGCTGATAGCAAGTATAGCTTGCCCAAGCGCTGCTGTTGTTACGTGAATATACAGCCAATTGCTCTGCAGCGACGGAATTAAGGGCGAGATATCCGTCGGAAACATGCTGGCGTAAGCAATCAGCAATAAAGCGATTGACAGCGTAAACAGACCTAATGAAGGCAATCTGTAGATAAAATAAAGAATAATAAACGCCAAAACAAGCATCATGCCAAAGGCGGTGGTGAATTCAAACATATTGCTGACTGGTGCATGGCCGCTGGCAGCCCACCTTGTGATGAAATATCCCAGATGGCAGAGAAAACCGATAATAGTAAGGGTGATTCCAATGTTGGCCCATCGGTTAGGCTTGCCCTTTTTACCTTTATTTCCGCGTATGGCCCCGCCGAAAATCGGGACAGCGATTAAATACACAAGAAAGGCCGCATAAAGAAAATTTCCGCTCAGCTCCGCCATGACATCACTCCCTTTTCGCCTATTTCTGTGTTTTGATTAATTCTTTTTGGTCCTCCGGTTCAGTCAGTCCGGAATCAGCCAATACAAAGGCTAAATCCTTCTTCAGGCCATACCAGTTTTTATTCGTATGCCCTGCCACCATGACTGCGCCATCCTGTGAGTGAAGCCAGATTCTTCGGTGCTGCCAGTACATACCCTGAATAACACCGATCATAAAAATGGCTCCGCCGACAGCAAGCACCCAGAGTGTCAGATCCTTTCTGACTGTGAGTCCGGTAATGTTTTTCGTTTCGACATGGTCAAATTTCAGCTTATATTTATTGCTGTCTGAGCCCTCGATTGTTTCTTGGATGGCGACAAAGCTTTTCTCACCCTTCGGTTTGTCCGGCGTTATGATATTAAAGACAAAAGCCGGATTGTTAGGGATCTTTGTTTTCGTGCTCGGCTCTCCGTCCTGATTAAAATAGAAGTCTGGCAGATAGCTGGCGATTTCCACTTTGTAACCGTTGCCAAGATCATAAACCGAATCTGGATCCAGAAGGTTGACCTTTAAGCTCCCAAAGGATTTTTTTGTTTTTTTGTCTATCAGCTGAAACACCATTTGATCAAGCTGATTCTCTTTATAATCCACCTGGTAAACGGAAAAAGAATCAAAACGCAGCGGCTGATTGACACGAATGTCCTCTTCTGTTACTTTTTTCAGCTTCGGCTTCTCACCATAAACAATTTTTCCTTCTCTCTTGTAGAGTACGGCATCTGTTTGAAAGTTCTTTGCCACTTTCCCGTCCCCGACTCTATCAATCGCATCTGCGAATACCTTTTTTTCCGTTTTGCTGTTATAGGTCTCTACGCTGAATTGATTGTTTTTCAAATAATATTTTCCGTCTGTTCCCGGAACGGCTGCGGTTTCGCCTTCTCTGACCCAAAGCGTCTCATCGACATACATTCCAGGCACAAATCTCAGCATTGCACCAATCAGAAAGATAATCAATCCAATGTGGTTGACATACGGGCCCCAGCGGGAAAAACGCCCTTTTTCGGCAAGAATGCTGCCCTCTTTTTCTCTGATTCTATAATGTTTTTTCTTTAAGAGAGCAACAATCTGTTCTTTTGCTTCTCCGTTAAGTACAGTATCCGTTTCACTGAACAAGCGCTGCCTTCTTAAAAAAGCAGGACTCCTGCGGACACCTTGGTTTTTTAACGCTCTGTACAACGGAATGACCCGGTCGAGGCTGCAAATCACGAGTGAAATGCCGATCGAGGCAATGAGCAGCAAATACCACCAGGAACCATATAAATGATGAAACCCGAGCAAATAATAAAGCTGGCCAAACGTGCCGTACTGCTCTTTGTAATAGGTATCAGCCTGTGCACCCGGAGGTAAATAGGCTTCTTGGGGAAAAATGGTGCCGAACGCTGATGCGGCAAGGGTTATGACGATAAGCCATATTCCCACCTTAACCGAAGAAAAGAAATTCCAAATTTTATCGATGATCGTTTTGTTATAGGTTTGTGAACGCCTAGCGCTTCCGTCATATCTCATATCAGCAAGCGGAGGCTGGGTTTCCTGGAGAGCTCTTCCGCACGATTCACATAGAACGGTTCCGACCGGGTTTACATGTCCGCATTCACATTTAACTTGCTTCATCCCGAAGTCTCTCCGGGTTTTATCAGATTCATATAATCATGGATCATGCTTTCTGTCATAGTGCCGGTCACCACCTTGACAACTTTTCCTTCCGGATTGATTAAAAAGGTTGTCGGAAGCGGAGATACGTCATAGGCATCAAGCACTTGGCGATCTGTATCCAGAACAACCGGAAAATTGACTCCGTAGGATTTCATAAAATTATGTACTGCTATCTTTGACTCTCCAACATTTACCGCGACAACTTCAACGCCTTGGTCTTTAAAATGCTTATATTGGTTCGCCATATAAGGAAATTCTTTCTTGCACGGTTCACACCATGTACCCCAGAAATTCAAAAAAACACCTTTCCCTTTTAAGTCACTGAGCTCGATACGTTTCCCATCCGTATCTTCAAGGACAAAATTCGGTGCGTCGGACCCTTCGGATATACTCTCTTTGCCGGCAAATACAGCGTTATAAATTGTATAGCCAAGTGCACAGATTAAAACGAGAAGGATGCCGGTCCGAATGAATAAACGCCTTTTTTTCTTCATTGTCCACTGCCCCCTTCCCCCTATTGCAGATCCATTCAATTATATCATTGCACGTTCATTTCACATTTCTTACTTTTTGAAGGTTATGTGAAATTTAGAAAGCGTTTTTACCGTGCTCCGCCAGCGCTCTAAGTCTTTTAACTTCATGCGGCGTAAGCTCTCTGGCATCTCCCGTGTGCAAGCCTCGCAGGTTTAAAAACGCGTATTCTTCACGCTTCAGCTTGATTACCTCATGCCCGATCGCTTCGAACATGCGGCGCACCTGTCTGTTACGTCCTTCATGGATGGTCAGCTGAATAATGCTTGTTTGCTTTTTCTTATCCAAAGACAGCAGCTTCGCTTTAGCAGGCGCCGTTTTGCCTTCTTCCAGCCTAATTCCGCGCTCCAGCTTTCTGAGCAGCTCTTTAGGCGGGATCCCTTTCACCTTCGCCACGTATGTTTTATCTATTTCATACTTAGGGTGCATCAGTTTATTGGCAAACTCGCCGTCATTGGTTAACAGCAAAAGACCGCTCGTATCATAATCCAGACGCCCAATCGGGTAAATGCGCTGCGGGATTTCTTTAAAAAAGTCCGTCACGACTTTGCGCCCTTTGTCATCTTGGGCTGCAGAAATAACGCCTCTTGGTTTATATAAGAGAAAGTAAACCGGCTCTTCGCGTTCAACCTTTAACCCGTTTACCTCAATCTGATCAGAACCGGTGACCTTAACACCAAGCTCTGTTACTACTTTGCCGTTCACCTTTACTTTTCCTTCTTTAATCAGCTCTTCTGCCTTTCTGCGCGATGCAACTCCGGCATGAGCAATTACTTTTTGCAGTCTTTCCATGTCTTTCACCTCAAGTATTATCTTACTTTTTTCAACCTTAACAAACAAGCTTTTTCAAATTTCTGTGCCAAATCCAAAAAAACGCCGTTTTCAGGCGCTCCCAAATAATAACGTAACGATGATGATAGATGCAACTACACCGATTAAATCAGCAAGAAGTCCCACCTTTAACGCATCACCCATTTTTTTAATGCCGACCGCTCCGAAATACACAGTCAGTACGTAAAGCGTGGTATCTGTTGATCCCTGCATGACGGAAGCCAGCCTGCCGATAAAGGAATCGGGCCCGTATACTGCAATTAAATCTGTCGTCATGCCGAGTGCTGCCGTACCAGAGATCGGGCGGATCAGCGCAAGCGGAACCACCTCAGCAGGGATGCCGATAGCGGAGAAAACCGGTTTTAAAAGGTCCATTATAAAATCAAGCGCGCCTGATGATCTGAAAACTGTAATGGCGACAAGCATTCCGACTAAGTAGGGGATAATGGAAAAAGCGATTTCTATCCCTTCTTTTCCGCCTTCAACAAACGACTCATATGTGGGAATCTTTTTGATTGTTCCATAAAGAAGAATTCCGGCAATAATGATCGGAATCATAGCTAAAGACAGCCAGTTGATGATTTCCATCCGCTCACCTTCCCTTCTTTTTGCGGCGGTAATAAAAATACCGGTCAATGATAATGGCGCCGATTCCAGAAATGAGTGTCGCTAAAATGCTCGGTCCGACAATATCTGTCGGCGTTTTGGAGGAATAGGCCATTCGAACAGCAATCACCGTTGTCGGAATGAGCGTGATGCATGACGTATTGACAGCTAAAAAAGTAATCATCGACCGGCTTGCTTCCGATCGGTTTCCATTCAGCTTTTTCATTTGCTCCATTGCTTTAATGCCAAGCGGAGTTGCCGCATTCCCGAGGCCGAAGAAGTTCGCCATGAGATTAGATAAAATGTAGCCCATCGCCGGGTGATCCGGCGGTATATCAGGAAACAGCTTAGATATAAAAGGCCTGCACATCCGGCTGAAAATATCCAAAAGCCCCGCCTGCTCGGCTATTTTCATTAAGCCAAGCCAGAAAACAAGCACGCTCATCAGTCCGAATGAGATTGTAACGGCTTCCTTCGCACCCTTAAACACGGCTTCATTTACATCTTGCAGAGTTCCGTTGCACATCGCAAAAACAAGTCCGATCACAGTTAAGCTGACCCAAATTATATTGACCATTTTGCCCCGCCAGCCGCATTCAGAAAGATGGATTTAAACGTTTCAAAAAATTGTTTTTTCGGTTTTTGATGTCGTTCATTTTCATAAAAGATCGGCACTTTTGCGATGGTTTCATCGTTGAACATGATCTTCATGTGTCCTACGATGTCGGGAATTTTTGATGCATCTTTCTCCCATGCTTTTTTCGGCTTAAGCAGCGTGGTTCTAATTTTGACATCTTCTTTTTCTTCTTCGGTTAGCAAATAGGTGATGTCACGTTTGATAAAAGCCTTAGATTCATAAAATGTGCCTTTCAGCTTTGGAATGTCCCCTTTTTTCGCGATTAAATAGGTTTGATAATGATCAAACACATAGTTAAACATATTCATATGATCATCCCAATCGTCAGGGTCATTTATGGTAACGGCGATCAGGTCTATGCCGTCCTTTGAGGCTGTTGAGACCAGTGTCCGTTTTGCAAGCTTTGTATAGCCTGTTTTTCCTCCTGTGCTATATCGATAAAGCATGGTCAGCAGTTTATTTTTGTTTTTCCAGACACTTTCCATCGTTTCTGCTTTGTATATTTTTGTGCCTGAAATTTTTTGATAGTCTTTCAACTTCATAGCGTATTTTGTTAAGATGGCCATGTCATAGGCTGTTGAATAATGGTTTTCATGGTCGTCCAATCCGTGCGGGTTTTGAAAACGGGTATTCTCCATACCAAGCTGCTCTGCTTTTTGATTCATCATATAAACAAATCCATCGAGGCTGCCCCCGACATGCTCGGCAATCGCAACAGCGGCGTCGTTTCCTGATCTCAGCATCAGGCCATACACAAGATCTTTTAATTTCACTTTTTGCCCTTCCGTTAAATAAATGGCAGAGCCTTCTGTTCTGACAGCATTTGCCGAAACCGTCACAGTTTCACCCATTTTGCCGGATTCAATGGCGAGAACGGCCGTCATGATTTTTGTGATGCTTGCAATCCGCCTTTTTTCATGCTCACCCTTGGCAAATAACACTCTGCCTGAATCTCCATCAATTACTATCGCGCTTTTTGCACTAACATCTATAGCCGCATGTGCTGTGTTCACATTTACATTTGCAAATAGAAAAAAAATCATGACCATGAAGACTGCTTTTTTGAAAATGCGCATGTTTGCTCACGTCCTTGTGGTGGTTTGTACAAGTTTATGCGCATGTCCATCAGTTATGAATAACAATTATATAACGGCGGACAAACATAAAAAAACTCTCCCTGAAAAAGGGAGAGTAAACGTTATCTGATTGGCGCCATGCTTGATCCGGACGCTTCGTAATGAGCCAGCTCTTCTCTCATCTTCAGAAAGGCTGCGCTCAACGGCAATAATAATTGCTCAAGCGACGCAGGAACAGCATGGTAAAACTCAATTGCGCTGACCCCCGTATAAGACGCCCGGCTATTTTCACACCACGTGTCTTTTTTCGGCATAAAGAACTCTTCAATGCATTGGTGATACACATTGTACAGTGTTTTCTCCGCTCTGGCATCCTGAAAAGGCTCCTGCATCAAGAGTCGGCGGCACGCTTCTGCGCCTCCTTCACAAAATACTGCCATTCTTCTCAGAGTGCTCAGCACATCACAGCAGTATCCTTTCTCAATAGGCAATTCAGCCTGTAAGGACTCCAGCGTCGTTTGATTTAGATAGTCGTTAACGGTATTGACAACCATTGATAAGAATTCGCCTGTTTTTTGAGTCTGCACTCGCACAATCGAATGTCCCATTTCGTTTGGTATCTTCCCCTCATGTCTTTGTCTCTCACATTTTGCTTCTTTCATGATAGCTTCTTCCTTATATCTTATGATGATGAAAAAGCGCGATTCATTAAACTTCTATTTTATATCTTCGAAGGTTTGGTTAAAGTTTTCAAAAAATAAATCTGCTTCTTCTTGAAGAACGTCTTCTTCCGCATTTTCAGGAAGCGGCGGAAGCTCGTCCAGCGTTTTCAGACCAAATTGCTCAAGAAAAGTCGGCGTTGTGCCGTATAAAATAGCCCTTCCCGGACCGTCAGCCCGCCCGACTTCACACAATAGCGCCTTCGCAACGAGGCTGTGTAAAATCCGCTCTGATTTCACGCCTCTGATTTCTTCAATTTCTGCTCTTGTAATCGGCTGTTTATATGAAACGATGGCCAGCACTTCTAAAGATGCTTGAGAAAGGCCCTTTGACGGCACTTCAATCAGTTTTTTCAAGTACGGGGCAAAGTCTTTTTTGGTAGAGAGCATATACGTATCTGCATATTCAATAAGTTCAATGCCCCTTGTATCCCCGCGGTATTCATCTGCTACATCCGCCATAATGGTGTTCAGTTCAGGCTCTTCGATTTCAAGCACTGTTAACAGCTGCTTTTTTGTGAGCCCTTCATCGCCTGCCGCATAAAGAAGGGCTTCCACTATAGCTTTCCAATTCACGATATCAAGCCCCATGAATGGATTCACTCCCCGTAATGTAAATATCTGAAAAATTGTGCTCCTGTTCAATGAGAACCAGCTGATTTTTCATCAGCTCGAGAACGGCTAGAAAGGTCACTACCAAATGTTCTTTTTGCTCATACGGAAACAGATCCATAAAGTTGATTCTCGTTCCTCTTGATTTCAGACTGTGCACGATTTCGTTCATTCTGTCTTCGATTGGTATTTCCTGTCTTGTAATTGTTGTTTCCATCGGCCTTGTTATTTTTTTGCGTTTGAGCACTTTTTGAAAAGCCCCGATCATATCATAGACCGTGACAGAGAGCTTTTGCTCAGACTGCTTTACTTCTTTTGCATATTCGCTCAAATCACTCGGCGGTTTCGTGAACGATTTTTGTCTTTCTTCTTCCCGTTCTTTTAAATCCTTCGCCGCATCTTTATATTTTCTATACTCAATCAGCTTTTCAATCAATTCTTCCCGCGGATCTTCTTCTTCAAGTAATTCATCTTCAAAAAGCTCCTCCTCTTGCTTCGGGAGCAGCATTCTGCTTTTAATGCTGAGCAGCGTGGCAGCCATGACCAAATACTCGCTGGCAATATCGAGCTCAAGCACACGCATCGTATGTACATATAATAAATATTGTTCAGTGATCTTCGCCACAGGTATATCATATATGTCAATTTCAAGACGATTGATTAAATGAAGCAGCAGGTCCAATGGGCCCTCAAACGTATCAATTTTCACTTGATATTCTTCCATCATCTCACCATTTTCAAGTATCACTCTCATTGCCGGATAAACTGGCTACCCTTTAGTATAAGCCACCAAAAAGCTCTCGTCCAATACTATTTCATTTCCTGTTTTGAACCGGTTGTACAGAATATTCAAAACAGGAAATATTCGCTCAGACCATAGCAAAGAAGGTAGGAGAAAAAAGACTTAGCGGCGATTTCCCTTGCGTTGTCGTGCTAAAACAAAGAAGCTGCCAGGGCTGGGCGTTCTTTTTCCTTTTAACCTTCCTGTGTTACACTAAAGGCAGATTAAAGGAGGAAGCATCTTGTACCCGAAAGCTTATATTGATTATCTCGTTGAATTTCACGCGACGCGGGATTATTTTGAATGCCATGAAATATTAGAAGAATATTGGAAGGAAGATCCTCCAAACCAACGAAAAATGTATTGGGTCGGTTTCATACAGCTTGCGGTCGCTTTGTATCATCACAGAAGGAAGAATACTGCCGGGGCAAAAAGACTGATGGCGAACAGCATCCGGATTCTTCAAGCGGAAAAACAAGCGGTCGAATACTTGGGGCTTGATCATAGCCGTTTACTCGAGCTTATGCAGTCGGTTTACGAACAAATCGAAACGGGCTCTTCCTATAAAAGCATCATGCTGCCGATCAAAGATGAGAAGCTTGAGGAAGCATGCCGCGTTGAATGCAAGAAAAAGGAGTACACATGGGGGCAGCCCAGCACACTCACTGATACATTTCTTATCAACAAGCACCGTTTGCGGGATCGGACTGACGTCATCCTTGAACGTGAAAAAGAAATAGAACGGAGGAAAAAAAGCAGAGGCTGATTACAGCCTCTGCTTAATTATTGTATGAAATGTCTTGATCCTGCTGACCTTGACAACGTTCGAAAAAGCTCTGCGTTAATTCATTCGGAACCAGTACCTGCGTTTTGAATAAATGCTTTAGAGCATCCATCATCTGTTTTCCGATTCCTTGATGGCGATGAGAAGGATTCACACTGATATGCCGGATTTCAACCTCAGAATCCTTTTTTTCGACTCCGATTGCTCCGACGATATCTTCGTCCTCTTTCCAAAGAAAGAGCTGGCGGTCTGTATCCGTTTCGTAGTCCTTAATTGTCTGCTGAAGCTGCTTAAGGTCTTTTTCATTCGGCATGAACGAAAGAAGTCCCATCGCAATCTTTTCAAACGATTTTTTATAACGAATTAACATAAAAACCCCTCTATATCCAAAATGTCCAGTCTGCTATTAACGGATACGAATAGGTGATCCGTTT
Organism: Bacillus sp. G16; assembly: GCF_021282335.1. Taxonomy (NCBI): domain Bacteria; kingdom Bacillati; phylum Bacillota; class Bacilli; order Caryophanales; family Bacillaceae; genus Bacillus; species Bacillus sp. G16. The sequence continues at coordinate 283,074 of NZ_JAJSOZ010000006.1, forward strand.
TCTCACATTATATCATTTTCGCCATATTTTTAAACTGTTTTCAGCAAATTATTCAAATGAACGGTTTAAATTTGCCATTTCTATGGCAGAAACAGCACAATCTACACCTTTGTTGCCCGCTTTTGTGCCGGCACGCTCAATTGCCTGTTCGATGTTTTCAGTTGTCACAATTCCAAAGATGACAGGCACGCCTGTAGTGTTTGCTGCTTGCGCGATGCCTTTGGCAGCTTCATTGCAGACATAATCGTAATGTGTTGTCGCGCCTCTGATGACAGTGCCCAATGTGATGATGGCGTCATATTTTTTTGTTTCCGCCATTTTTTTCGCAGCAAACGGAATTTCAAATGCACCTGGAACCCAAGCCACATCGATATCATTTGTGTCTACGCCATGTCTGAGTAACGCATCTTCTGCACCGCTCAGCAGCTTGCTTGTAATAAAATCATTAAATCTTCCTACTACGATTCCGATTTTAAGACCTGTACCAACTAAATTTCCTTGTATGATATTCATATGATTCCCATCCTTTTTTGTGATATTTGTGATTAGAAATGAAGTAAATGACCCAGCTTGTTCATTTTGGTTTGCAAATATTTTTTATTGTGTTCTTTTGCCTCCATTTGAAGCGGCACTCTTTCTGAAATACTGAGTCCGTAGCCTTCAAGGCCGGCAATTTTGCGCGGATTATTCGTCAAAAGCTTCATATTCCGCACACCGAGGTCGCGTAAAATTTGTGCACCGATGCCATAGTTGCGAAGGTCAGGCAAGAAGCCGAGCGCTTCGTTGGCTTCTACGGTGTCATAGCCTTGTTCCTGAAGCTTATAAGCTTTTAATTTATTGATTAAACCGATGCCTCGGCCTTCTTGGCGCAAGTACAAGAGCACTCCCCGGCCTTCTGCGGCAATTTGCGTCAGCGCGGCGTGCAGCTGCGGGCCGCAGTCACAGCGATGAGACCCAAACACGTCACCTGTGAGACATTCTGAATGCACCCGGACCAATACCGGTTCTTCTCCGAACGGCACATCTCCCATCACAAATGCGACATGCTCTTTTCCGTCTACCTCATTTGTGTAACCGTAAACCTTAAATGTGCCAAAATCAGTAGGGAGCGTAATGTCGACTTCACGTCCGACTAGTGTTGTTAGATTGTAACGGTATTGAATCAAATCTTTAATGGTGATCATTTTTAATTGATGCTTTTTCGCAATTTCAATAAGCTCAGGCACTCTTGCCATTGTTCCGTCTTCATTCATAATTTCACAAATGACGCCGGCTCCTTGAGATCCGCAGGCTTCGGCAAGGTCAACAGCAGCTTCTGTATGGCCCGCTCTTTTCAGGACACCTCCTTTTTTCGCAATCAGCGGAAAAATGTGCCCCGGACGCTGAAAATCAGACGGCACAGATTTACTGTCCAGCAATGCTTGAACGGTAAAAGACCTTTCTTGAGCACTGATACCCGTTTTCGTATTACGGTGGTCAATACTTACCGTAAATGCAGTATGGTGAGAATCTGTATTATGCTCAACCATAGGGTGAAGATCCAGCTTGTCTGCGATTTCCTCACTAAGCGGCGTGCAAATCAGCCCTCTTCCGTGTGTCGCCATAAAGTTAATGACTTCTGGAGTTGTATGCTCAGCCAGAGCCACAAAGTCTCCTTCATTTTCTCTGTCTTCATCATCTACAACTATGATGACTTCGCCTTTTTTTAAAGCGTCTAGTGCTTCTTCTATCGGATGAAACATGCAAATCTTCCTCTCTAAAAGCCGTTTTCGCTTAAGAAGGCTTTTGTAATGGTTTGTTGGGTCTTATTTTCATTGGCTTTATGCAAAAATCGATACATATATTTTCCGATCATATCGCATTCGATATTCACTTTAGAGCCGATCGTTTTTTCTGAAAAAATCGTTTCGCTGATCGTATGCGGTATTAGAGAAATTGTCACTGTATCTTCTGTCAGGCCGAATATTGTTAAGCTCACGCCATCAACGGTTATTGATCCTTTTAAGACCAAAGTTTTTGTTAAAGACGGGTCCATCTTTAAATCATAGTAAACAGCGTTGCTTTTCTCTTCAATTCGGGTAATTTCAGCAGTTCCGTCGACATGGCCTGAGACAAAATGGCCTCCGAAACGGCCGTTTGCCGCCATCGCTCTTTCCAGATTTACTTTGCTTCCTTTTGATAGATCATTCAGCGACGTAGCTTTGACTGTTTCAGGCATAACATCCACTGTGAATTGATTCTTTGTAAAATCAGTGACAGTCAGACAAATGCCGTTAACTGCAATGCTGTCACCCAGATGAACATCCTCTAAAATCTTTGAGCATTTGATTGTTAAGGCCATTGAATGCCCTGCTTTTTTCATGGATTCGATTGTGCCTGTTTCTTCAATTATTCCTGTAAACATGGTCACCATCCTACTCGTTTATCGGTTTTGCCGTCAGTTTGATATCACGGCCGATTTGGGTTATATCAGTGAATTGTAATAAGGGGACATCTTTCATTGATTGAAAACCTTCACCGGAGATTAAGCTGGGAGCATGCAATCCTCCGATTAGTTTAGGGGCAAAATAGAAGATGATTTCTTGAAAACAGCCTTCTTTGACAAAGCTTCCGTGAACAGCTGATCCGCCTTCCACATACACCGACATGATACCTTCTTCCGCAAGGATTTTCAGAACATCGGGAACTTGAATGCGTTCAGTTTCAAGCGTAAATATGTTCACACCGAAAGCTGAAAGCCGTTTTTTCTTTTCCTCGTCTGCTCGTGCCGTTGTAAAAATCCATGTCGGCGCTGCTTGATCGCAAATCACTTGAGCGTCCTCATGAATCGAGAGTGCGGTATCAAGTATTACGCGAACCGGCTGTTTTGTCACATTCGGCAGCCTGCAGGTTAAACTTGGATTGTCAGCTATCACCGTGCCAACTCCGACTAGAATGCTTTGGTGTGTTTTCCTGTACTGCTGAGCATCCTGTCTCGCGGCCTCTGAGGTGATCCATTTGCTGTCGCCCGTGCTGGTAGCTGTCTTTCCATCAAGGCTTGCAGCAGCTTTTAGAGTGACGTAAGGGAGGCCTGTCCTCATGAAGTGCAGAAATTTTTCATTCAGCTTCTCCGCCTGATCTGCCAGGATGCCTTCCTTTACTTCAATACCGGCTTCTTCAATCATGCTGATCCCTCTTCCAGCCACAAGCGGGTTAGGATCTCTCATCGCCACAAACACTCTTTTGATGCCAGAGTTGATAATCAGTTCTGCGCATGGCGGTGTTTTTCCATAATGGCTGCACGGTTCGAGTGTAACGTAAATATCAGCACCCATTGCATGGGATCCGGCCATATGGATGGCATGAACTTCTGCATGAGCTTCGCCGTATTTTAAATGGGCGCCCATACCGACAATTTGTCCGTCCTTTACCACAACAGCGCCGACGAGCGGATTGGACTCGGTCTGTCCTTCGCCCTGCTTCGCAAGATCTAATGCCAGCTTCATATAATACTCTTCCATTTGTTTCCCTCCCCTCTTTTATTGATTTACCGTCAAAAAAGCCCCGAATTTATAAAAAATCCGGGGCTTTAGGTATTTTACGCAATAGGAAATAACACTATGCATATTTAAACTTTTTGCATAGCGGCTCATCATCCTTCTCCCATCCAGACTTTCACTGTCGGCTTCAGCTTAAACTGAATCCACCGCGCGCTTATGCACACGGGTCACGGGCTCTAAAGCGCATTCGCTTTACCACCGCCGGTCGGGATTTCCACCCTGCCCCGAAGGATACAATCTTTATTCATTTGTCCTTAATGGCTATTATAGCGATCCTTTTTAAAGGACGCAATGAAATAAACTTACAATTTGAGAAAAACAAAAAAACACCCTTCGATCGGGACTGACCCCCGTTTTTGAGACAGGGGTCAAAACACCTTTTAAACAGCCAATTGCCGATAGTTTATCGGTGATTGGTTGTTTAGTTTGGTTTGAATACGAATATTGTTATAATAATGAATGTATT